>CAKQBM010000006.1 GCA_934216185.1 uncultured Streptococcus sp.
ACCGTTACTTTACCTGTTTCTTTTCCTACTGTTTGGGCTGGGACTAATTTGTACACTTTGCCACTTTCAGTTGTGATTGTTTCTGGTTTCAAGTCTGGTGTGTTTGTGTTGTACTCTTTACCTGTTGGACTTTGAGTTTCTGCTTTGACACTTGTCTTACCTTCAATCGCATTTCCTTCAGTATCTGTATAGTTTACTGTTACATCACCTTTTTGGAGTTCGTATTTATACGTTACTTCTGTTGGTTCAACCGTTACTTTACCTGTTTCTTTTCCTACTGTTTGGGCTGGGACTAATTTGTACACTTTGCCACTTTCAGTTGTGATCGTTTCTGGTTTTAAGTCTGGTGTGTTTGTATTGTACTCTTTACCTGTTGGACTTTGAGTTTCAGCTTTAACACTTGGCTTACCTTCAATTGGATTTCCTTCAGTATCTGTATAGTTTACTGTTACATCACTTTTTTGTAACTCATACTCATAAGTAACTGTTTGTTTTTCTGTAGTTACTTTACCAGTTTCTCCAGCTGAACCTGTTTTTAGTCCATTATTTGCTGCAACAAGTTTATAAACTCTTCCATCTTCTTTTGTAATAGTTGCATCTTTTGTTGCAGTGTAGTCACTTCCTACTTGTCCATCTGTTACTAACGCTACTGGATCTTTTAAGTTTTCTTCTGTGCCTGCAATGACGTATTCAACTTCGACGTTTCCACCTGCTTTTGGTGCGTACTCATAAACGACTTCTTGTTTATCTGCTGTAACTGTACCTGTTTCTGCAGCTGATGTAGCTTGATGTCCTTTATATACATAAACTTTTCCATCAGTAGCTGTTAATTCTTCACCTGCTACTGGCGCTGTGGAAGTATAGTTTTTCCCAACTTTTAATCCCTTAGCTACATCTGTCGCTGGTTTTAATTCAGTTGTTGTACCTTCGATAACATATTTTGCTACTACATCTCCACCAACTGGCATAATTCTTTCGTAATATACATTTTCAACTACATTACCATTATTCATTAGGTCTTGAGAAACTAATACTCTATCGATAACTTCTCTATCTGGAGCTTCAAAATTTGCAACTCTAGGTGAATTTGTTGTTGGCCAATTTGGTTGATAAGCATCAGTACGATATTCCCATGGTCCTTCTACTACTCGTCCTGTTTCTTTACCTGTATAGATTTTTCTCTTAACTGTAATATTTTGTACAACAGGATTAGCAACTACATTACTCTCATTATTCTTTTCAAGATAGTTAATTGTACGAGTAATCGTTTTGCTTTCTTCTTTAAATGTTGCGTCCTCATAAACATACGTAACTTTTTTCGTTACTTGTCTTTCATAAGTTCCTGTTTCCGAAACTGAGTCTGCTTGGATTTCTTTAAATAAATATGGTAATCCCGACCAATGACCTCGAGGAATGACATCTTCTTTTGTCGTAGTATATGGTTGTCCTGCAAAATCTCTTTCAGAAATTTTTGGTAGAATGTCATCTTTTCTATTATTGATATAACGGACTTCTAATTTTCCTCGTACATCTTCTGTTCTTAATCCTACAGTATTTGATTCTAACCAAACATTTTGATTATTCTTCAAGAAAATTTGTGATGTACTTTCAACAAAGTTTTGGTTATCAGCATCAACTCGAAGCTTAAAGTTATGCGTAAAGCCATGTTGTTTTGTTACCGTATAATCATTTTTAAATACATATTTAACCGCAGTAACATCTTTCCAATTCGTGATTTGATCAGCAGTTACATAAGTTCCTGTAGTTTTGTCAGTCGCAGTTGATGTCGTATAAACTACATCATACTCATCTGAGTTTTCAACAATAGGTCCTTCTAAATAAGTTACAGCTTCACTCTTAGGAATTAAAACAACCGCTTCTTTTATTTTTTGAGGTGTATCAGTTAAGTTCTCAACTTGAGGTGATAGAATAACTTCTTGTCCATTCTTCACATCGATAATCCCTCTAGTTCCTGTTGTCCCTGGTTTAGATATTGTTAATGATGTTGAATACTCAGTAACATTATTCATCGTAACATTAATATTTGATTTTGCAATCGTTGAACCAGCTTCATGTCCTTCTACATAATTTGCATTTAAAGAACGATCATTCCCAAATAAAGTTTCAGAATTACTATTCCATACAAGATAAGATTCAATATTATACGTTCCACTTTCTATTTGACCATTATTTTCTACTTCAAAAGTTAGTGCTACTGGATTATATGTTCCACCTTTAATCCATCCATCTCTATTTAAATCATAACTAGATAAACCTAAATCTTTTGATTCGAAAATATAGGCACGCTTACCTGTTCCCTTATAATCTTCAATTACACGTGTTGGATTAACAGTATCATAAGATTCTTTAATCTGATTATAGGCATCTTTTGCAGCACTACCATTTGTTCCACCAAAATATAAGGTATTTTTTGACAATAAGCGATTATCAGCAGTTAATCTGAAATCTTTTAAAGGTAGTTTTGGATCAGCTAATAACATTACACTTGTTTTATTAATATTTGCATCTAATTTGTTTAAATCATAAACCTTAATACCATTTTTTTCAGATTCAGCTAATTTAAAATAATCTGTTGCTGTATATTGAACTGCAATTGGTACCTTCAATCCTCTTGTTAAGTTATCTTTCGTTAACTCTCTGTCTCCAATTTGTTGCATCCCTAAACTTAAAGTTGTTGGTGTTTTAGTATGAACAGCAGGGGTACTACTACCAGTATTTGGTCGTTCAGTAGCAATAGCACTTTCAATTGTATTATTAGCCGCTAAAACTTGAGAAATTTTATTTTCATAGCGTTGAATAGTAGCATCTTTTGCTTTTTCTTTCCAAGTATCTACCGTTACATCTAAATCGGTCCTCATTCCAAGAATCGTTTTAGAAGCTTTCTTTCTATCTTGAGCTTCATCAACAATTCCAGGTGTTTTTAAAATCAGGTGAGTAAATTTCTTTTCAGGATTAATAGCAACTTCATCAAATGTTTCATCAACAGAATTGAATTCTTTAATTAATTCAGCTTGGTTATTTTCATTAACTCCATATAATTTAAAGTTTTCTTTAAATTGCCCTTGTAAATCTTTATAACCTGCATGATATCCTCTTATTCCAGCATTCCCATTTTCTAATTCATTCGTTGCAATTTCTATTATTTTAAATCTAGTAAAGTAATTTCCCGCTTGATCTTTTGGAATGAAATAGTTCAAATACTGACTCGGTAGCGTTCCACCATCCGCTTTTAATTTATTAAGTGGAACTCTATAAATTGCTGCAAAAGTGTCTACATTACTTGCATTTGAAAATAGTCTTTGGTCAGTAGCTGCGTTAATACGATCTTCCATCATGCCAATTGAAGGTGCACCGTCGCCCGCATAGATTCTAAAACCATCTGGATTTTCTAGCTTTTGTGTAAATGATGAACCATCTGGTCTATGCCCTACAGCATTATAAACAATTTTAGCACTATAGCCTTTTGTTCCATTAGATTCAATAACCTTTGCAATTTCCTCTGATGTACTTAAGGCACCCTCTTTTAATCTTAATACAGGGCCTGCATAGTATAACATTTGATTAATTCCACGAATTTGATCTGGATGTAAGGTAGCTACTCCATTTTCTAATGTCCATTTTGAATTTCTAGGAGAAGTAGGGTCTAATTCTAAAAACTCTGGAATTCCACTAATCGTATAATCATAACTTGTTAAACGTCCATTACCATTTTGGTTATCTCCATCAGCTTCTCCAGCATTAAAGAAAGCATCACTAGTCATAATTAATGGAATTCTAAATGAACTACTTACAGGAACTAACTTACCATCAACAACAGAACCAATTTTATATTCACGTTGTTCCTGAGATAAATAATTTTTTACTAATTTTTCTTTTGTATCGTTTTCACGATAAATAATCTCTGATAAATAGTCAAAAGTAGCTGTTGCTGTTTTTTCAGATAATACATTCTCACCACTCATAAATTCTGTTTTCACTGTCAGTGAATCATCCTTTGATGGTGCATTTGTTCTTGATGTCCCTATATAGAGTTTTAATAAACTTTCTGCAACAGAACCACCCGACATTGGGTTTAAGTTTAAGTCATAAACATAATCAGTAGCTGTAGAACGATCGTCAGTACTTTTAACAAAAGATGAATTTGTAAACACTGGTTTTTTAGTAGAGTGTAGAAAAGCCTTTGGAATAGTTACTCGCACTTTACCATCTGTGACTGTATCATTTGAAGAAGCTGAATAAGTAATCGCCATATTAATGACACGCTCACCATTTCCAGCATTCGAAACAGGAATGTTCTTTTCAGTTGGTCCTTTCGATGTTCCAAAATGAATAGAACCTGTTAAAGCTTGGTCTGTTACACCCGTACGGAAACCAGTTCCTTCTTCCATCTTTTTACCATTACGACTATCTTGATTTTTATTTTCTTTAGGTACCTCTTCAGCCTTGATTGATTTTAGGATAAAAGTCAAAGAACTAATTTCGTTTGCTTTTTTATCAGCTCCTGACTGTGTTGCATCCAATGTACTTAAATATTGTTTAGCTTCTGCAACTAGTTTTTCGGCATTTTGGATTTGAAAAGCTTGTTTTTTATTTCCTCGGATACGTTCAATTTGAGCTTCCAAATCAGCTAATTTTGCTTGCAAGATAGATAAATTGACAGATGGTTTTGTCGTAGTTTCTTCTGCAGTATTAGTGCTATCTGAACCTGTTGAAGCATGTTCAGTATCTTTTTCATTTTCTTTTACAGGTGTCGCTGGCTCAGCTGACTTTTCTGGCCCTTCAGGTGATTTTGGTTGCTCAGGTGATTTTGGTTGCTCAGCTAATTCTGATTTTGCTTCAGAAACAGTATCTGTTTGAATATTTCCTTGAGCTTGGTTTAGTCCCGTATCAGAACCCTTCGTTACTACCGTTTCAGTAGCAGAGTCTGCTTCTACCGTATCTACATTGTAACCAAACAAAAATCCTGCTCCGATTAAGACACTCGCAGCACCAATTTTTAATTTTTTAATCGAATATTTTTCGTATCTATTTCCACAAAAATAACGATGATCTTTTTGTTGTCTCGATAATTTAAACATAACTTACCACCTTATATATACATATATACGCACTTAGGTACATATATAATCTTATAAATTATATCATATTTCAAAGTAATTTTTACGGCATTTGCTTATAAATTTTATTTTAAAATTATACCACCTCAAAAAATTGTATAAATATGTATTTATATAAATATCCCACCTCCAACTTTCTTTTTCATTCCTTTTATGGTAAAATGAAGAGTAATAATATTTATTAAAGAGGTAAAAACATGATTGAAGCAAGCAAATTGAAAGCTGGTATGACATTTGAAACTGCAGACGGAAAATTGATCCGCGTTTTGGAAGCTAGCCACCACAAACCAGGTAAAGGGAACACGATTATGCGTATGAAATTGCGTGATGTCCGTACTGGTTCTACTTTTGACACAAGCTACCGTCCAGAAGAAAAATTCGAACAAGCTATTATCGAAACTGTTCCAGCTCAATACTTGTACAAAATGGATGAAACTGCCTACTTCATGAACACTGAAACTTACGACCAATACGAAATCCCAGTCGTAAATGTTGAAAATGAATTGCTTTACATCCTTGAAAACTCTGATGTAAAAATCCAATTCTACGGAACTGAAGTGATCGGTGTAACTGTACCAACTACTGTTGAATTGACAGTTGCTGAAACACAACCATCTATCAAAGGTGCTACTGTTACAGGTTCTGGTAAACCAGCAACTATGGAAACTGGACTTGTTGTCAACGTTCCAGACTTTATCGAAGCTGGGCAAAAATTGATCATCAACACTGCAGAAGGAACTTACGTTTCTCGTGCCTAATCTCTAGAAAGAGGTCATTCTATGGGAATTGAAGAACAATTTGGCGAAATCGTTATCGCTCCGCGTGTACTTGAAAAAATTATTGCCATCGCAACTGCAAAAGTTGAGGGTGTCCACTCATTTTCAAATAAATCCGTATCTGATACCCTATCAAAACTCTCTCTTGGACGCGGCGTCTATTTAAAAGAAAGCAACGAAGAACTAACTGCTGACATCTATCTCTACCTAGAGTACGGTGTGAAAGTACCAAAAGTGGCTCTTGCTATTCAAAAAGCAGTAAAAGATGCTGTCCTTGATATGGCTGATGTGGAACTTTCTGCTGTCAACATCCATGTTGCAGGAATCGTTCCAGATAAAACACCAAAACCTGAGTTGAAAGATCTATTTAACGAGGACTTCCTCAATGACTAGTCCATTATTAGAATCTAGACGCGAACTTCGAAAATGCGCTTTTCAAGCTCTCATGAGCCTTGAATTCGGCACAGATATAGAAACAGCTTGTCGCTTTGCCTACACACATGACCGTGAAGATGAAGATGTGCAAATCCCTGCCTTTCTTCTGAACTTGGTTTCTGGTGTTCAAGCTCAAAAAGACGAGTTGGATAAACAAATCAACCAGCACCTCAAGTCAGGCTGGACAGTTGAACGCTTGACCTTGGTTGAAAAAAACTTACTACGCTTGGGTATCTTTGAAATCACATCATTTGATACCCCTCAGCTGGTAGCAGTCAATGAAGCTATTGAACTCGCTAAGAATTTTTCAGATCAAAAATCAGCCCGCTTTATCAACGGACTACTCAGTCAATTTGTAACTGAAGAAAATGAATAATCGAAAAGGTGTTTGGTCTTCCAAGCACCTTTTGACTTTCCTCCTCTGCACAGAGTAATACTCTTCAAAAATCTCTTCAAACCGCGTCAACGTCGCCTTGCCGTACTCAAGTACAGCCTGCGGCTAGTTTCCTAGTTTGCTCTTTGATTTTCATTGAGTATAAGAAGCACATAAAAACTAGAACTGACTGCCAGTTCTAGTTTTTGTATTAGTATTTTCTAAATCGTTGGTAACGTTCTTCCAACAACTCTTCTAGCGGTTTTTGTGAAAGTATAGCTAACTCATCTTGGAGTTCTTTTTTGACATTCTTAATCAGTTCTTTACTAGAAAGTCCTGCTTCAGAAATCACCTTATCCACCACGTCCATTTCTAACAATTCATGTGAGGTGATTTTCATCAGTTCTGCCGCTTCCATGGCACGACTGCCATCCTTCCATAGAATGGAAGCAAAACCTTCTGGACTGAGAATGGCATAGATAGAATTTTCCAGCATCCAGACACGGTCCGCGACAGCTAGAGCCAGAGCCCCACCTGAACCACCTTCACCAATAATGATAGCAATAATCGGAACTTTCAGGTCACTCATTTCCATGAGATTTCGAGCAATGGCTTCTCCTTGACCACGTTCTTCCGCTCCGACACCAGGATAGGCACCTGCAGTATTGATAAAGGTCACAACTGGACGGCCAAATTTTTCAGCCTGTTTCATCAACCGTAGGGCCTTGCGGTAGCCTTCTGGATGTGGTTGTCCAAAATTCCGTTTGAGGTTATCTTGTAAACTCTTGCCTTTTTGAATACCAACCACTGTTATAGCTTGCTCTCCAAGCCAGCCAATACCACCAACCACTGCACCATCATCTCGAAAAGAACGGTCACCATGTAACTGGATAAATTCATCAAAAATGCCTGTCGCAAAGTCCAAGGTTGTCAAGCGACTCTGCTCACGCGCTTCTCTGACTATTTTTGCAATATTCATCTTGGACTCCCTCCGTGCAATCTGACTAGGCTAGCAATGGTATCTGGCAAATCTCTTCTTTTGACAATCGCATCCACAAAGCCATGTTCCAATAGGAATTCTGCCTTTTGGAACCCCTCAGGCAAGCTTTCACGAACCGTATTTTCAATGACACGACGCCCAGCAAAACCGACTAAACTCTGTGGTTCTGCTAGAATGATATCGCCTTCCATAGCAAAAGAAGCTGTCACACCACCTGTCGTTGGATCTGTCAAAATGGTCAGATAAAAGAGACCAGCATTTGAATGGCGTTTAACTGCTGCAGAAATCTTGGCCATCTGCATGAGACTCATGATTCCTTCCTGCATACGGGCTCCACCAGAGGCTGTAAAGAGAACAACTGGCAATTGTTCAACAGTCGCATACTCAAACAAGCGAGTAATTTTTTCCCCTACAACCGTACCCATAGATGCCATGATAAAGTTGGAATCCATAATCCCAAGAGCCACAGTCTGACCTTTAATAAGAGCAGTTCCTGTCACAACGGCTTCATCCAGACCTGTCTTTTCACGCATAGCTGCTAGTTTCTGTTGATAACCAGGGAAATGCAAGGGATCCTTGCTTTCAATTCCCGTAAACAATTCCTTGAAGGTTCCCATATCAATCGTCAAAGCCAAGCGTTCTTGGGCAGAAATACGAAAGGTATAGCTACAGTGCGGACAGATACGCTCACTTCCCAGATCCTTCTGATAGATGGTATGCTTACAGCCTGGACACTGGGAGAATAATTCATCTGGAACCTCTGGCTTGGCTTGAGGTTTTTCCCTAACCGAACGATTGGGATTGATTCGAATATACTTATCTTTTTTACTAAATAGAGCCATTGATTCCCCTTTTCGGTTTAAACTCTTGAAGTCATTTTATTCTTTTTCTTGATATTTAGGTAAGAAGGTTTCCATCAAGAAGGAAGTATCATAATCTCCAGCAATGACATTGCGATCTGAAATGAGGTCAAGCTGGAAATCAGCATTGGTCTGTACCCCCTCTATCTCTAGTTCATAGAGGGCACGTTGCATTTTCATCAAGGCATCAAAACGATTTTCACCGTGAACGATGATTTTAGCAATCATACTATCATAATAAGGCGGAATAGTATAGCCTGGATAAACTGCTGAATCTACGCGCAAGCCAACTCCACCACTTGGAAGATAGAGATTGGTAATCTTACCTGGACTTGGAGCAAAGTTAAAGGCTGGATTTTCTGCATTGATACGACACTCGATGGCATGACCTCGTAGGACAATATCTTCTTGCTTAACAGACAGAGGCTGACCTGCCGCAATACGAATCTGTTCCTTAACGATATCCACACCTGAAACAAATTCTGTTACTGGATGTTCTACTTGTACACGAGTATTCATCTCCATAAAATAGAATTTACCGCTAGCTTCATCAAGAAGAAACTCAATGGTCCCTGCATTCTCATAGCCAACAGACTCTGCCGCTCGAACAGCCGCAGCACCGATTTCATGACGCAGTGTTTTTCCGATTGCAATCGAAGGACTTTCTTCTAAAACCTTTTGATTATTCCGTTGAAGAGAACA
Source organism: uncultured Streptococcus sp. (assembly GCA_934216185.1). Classification (GTDB taxonomy): domain Bacteria; phylum Bacillota; class Bacilli; order Lactobacillales; family Streptococcaceae; genus Streptococcus. Next base: position 9,285 of record CAKQBM010000006.1, read on the forward strand.
ATCCCGTTCACCCAAGTGAATCACATGTCCATGTTCATCTCCTAGGATTTGAACCTCGATGTGACGAGCTGGATAGATAACCCGTTCTATATACATGGCACCATTGCCATAATTGGCCTTGGCTTCACTAGAGGCAGTTTCAAAGGCTGAAACGAGGTCTTCTGGTTTTTCAACCTTACGAATCCCTTTACCACCTCCACCTGCTGAAGCCTTGAGCATAACAGGATAGCCAATTTTTTCAGCAACAATCAAAGCTTCTTCAGAGTTATGCACTTCTCCATCCGAACCTGGAATGACAGGCACGCCTGCTTTGATCATCTGAGCGCGCGCATTGATCTTATCCCCCATCATATCCATAACATGGCCAGATGGGCCGATAAACTTGATTCCCACCTCTTCACACATGGTAGCAAATTTAGAATTTTCACTGAGAAATCCAAAACCTGGGTGAATGGCTTCTGCCTCAGTCAAGACTGCAGCTGATAGAACCGCATTAATATTGAGATAAGACTCTGTTGCCTTACCAGGTCCAATACAAACTGCTTCATCTGCTAAAAGCGTATGAAGGGCTTCCTTATCAGCAGTTGAATAAACCGCCACCGTTGCGATCCCCAATTCACGCGCTGTACGGATAATACGAACCGCAATTTCACCACGATTGGCAATTAAAATTTTTCGAAACATGGAGAGCCTCCTTAGTTCCCTATTGCAAAGGTAAGAGTACCACTAGCTGCAAGCTTGCCATCCACTTCAGCCTTTGCTTCAACCACAGCGATTGTCCCACGACGTTTTACAAAAGTCGCTGTCATAACCAATTGGTCGCCAGGTACAACTTGCTTCTTAAATTTAACCTTGTCCATACCAGCGTAAAAGACCAGTTTTCCTTTATTTTCAGGCTTTGACAACTCCAACACACCAGCTGTTTGCGCCAAGGCTTCCATGATCAGAACACCTGGCATGACAGGGTATTGAGGAAAATGACCGTTGAAAAAGGGCTCATTGATGGTCACATTTTTGATGGCAACAATGGTATCCTCGCTCACTTCCAACACACGGTCCACTAGGAGCATGGGATAACGATGGGGAAGAGCTTCTTTGATTCCTTGAATATCGATCATTTGATTCGTACCAATCCTTTACCAAACTCAACCATTTCTTCGTTAGAAACGAGAATTTCCGTTACCACACCATCCTTAGGAGCTGGGATTTCATTCATGACTTTCATGGCTTCGATAATTACCAATGTTTGACCTTTTTTAACACTATCACCAACTGTTACAAAGGCAGGTTTATCTGGACCAGCAGCCAAGTAAGCCACTCCAACAAGTGGGCTCTCTACAAGATCTCCCTCAGCAGCCACGCTTGCTTCTGCTGATGACGAAGTTTCTTCCACTACAGTTTCTGCTGGAGCAGATGTAGGAGCTACTAGACTCGGTGTTGCTAGAACGGGTGCTGGAGCGACTTGAGGTGCAACTTCAGATACCAGTCTAGCTTCATTCTTGCTAAACTGTAACTCATCCGTCCCATTCTTATAAGAAAACTCTCTCAAACTTGATTGGTCAAATTGAGCCATCAAGTCTTTAATATCGTTTAAATTCATACTTATTTATTCTCCCAACGTTTGAAAGCAAGAACTGCATTGTGGCCACCAAAACCAAAAGTATTTGAAATAGCGTAAGGAATTTCTTGCTCCAAGCCTTGTCCATAAACGACATTGGCTTCGATATAATCTGATACTTCACTTGTCCCAGCTGTCATTGGAACAAAGTTATGACGCATAGCTTCGATGGTGACAATAGCTTCTACTGCACCTGCAGCCCCCAGCAAATGTCCTGTGAAAGACTTGGTTGATGATACAGGCACTTTCTTACCAAGAACAGCCACGATCGCACCACTTTCTCCTTTTTCATTAGCAGGAGTTGACGTTCCGTGAGCATTGACATAGGCTACTTGCTCTGGAGAAATCTCAGCCTCTTCCAAGGCCAGTTTGATGGCCTTGATAGCTCCCTGACCTTCTGGATGCGGAGAAGTCATGTGGTAGGCATCACAAGTATTTCCGTAACCAACCACTTCAGCAAGGATAGTTGCCCCACGTTTTTCGGCGTGTTCAAGACTTTCAAGAACCAACATCCCTGAACCTTCACCCATGACAAAACCATTACGGTCCTTATCAAATGGGATGGAAGCACGACTTGGATCCTCTGTAGTTGAGAGAGCCGTTAGGGCTTGGAAACCAGCAATAGCAAAAGGTGTAATAGAAGCTTCTGAACCACCTACCAACATAACGTCTTGGAAACCAAATTTAATTGAGCGGAAGGCATCCCCAATCGCGTCATTTGATGAAGCGCAGGCAGTATTGATGGATTTACAAACACCATTTGCTCCAAAGCGCATGGCAACATTTCCTGAAGCCATATTTGGCAAGGCTTTTGGAAGGGTCAATGGTTTCACACGTTTTGGTCCTTTGTCATTTAGGCGAAGCACTTGATCTTCAATTTCTTTGATTCCACCAATACCAGAAGCAACGATAACACCAAAACGATCCTTGTCAAGAGCCTCTACATCTAAATTGGCATGATTAACAGCTTCTTGAGCCGCATACAAGGCATACAAAGAATAGTTATCGAAACGATTGGTATCTTTCTTTACAAAGTATTTGTCAAAAGGAAAATCTTGGATTTCTGCTGCATTATGCACATCAAAGTCACTATGATCAAATTTTGTAATTTGACCAATTCCGATTTTTCCAGTTGTCAAACTATTCCAAAATTCTTCTGGTGTATTTCCGATTGGAGATGTTACTCCATAACCTGTTACTACTACGCGATTTAGTTTCATCTTTTTCACCTCTAGCTTCTGCTACATACTTAAGCCACCATCAATGGCAACTACTTGACCAGTTAGATAATCTTGGCCTGCTAAAAATACTGTCAAATCTGCAACCTGCTCTGCCTGCCCAAATTCTTTCATGGGAATTTGTGCCAACATAGCATCTTTTACCTTGTCTGATAGAACAGCTGTCATATCGGACTCAATCATTCCAGGTGCAATAGCATTAACCCTGATATTGCGATTGGCCACTTCACGCGCCACAGACTTAGTAAAACCAATCAAACCAGCCTTAGAAGCTGCATAGTTAGCTTGACCGATATTTCCCATCAAACCAACTACACTAGACATATTAATGATAGCACCTTCTCTGGCTTTCATCATCGGTTTCAAGACTGATTGTGTCATGTTAAAGGCACCAGTCAGATTCACTTTAAGCACTTTTTCAAAATCCGCTTCTGTCATCTTGAGCATCAGGGTATCTTGGGTAATTCCTGCATTATTGACCAAAACATCTACTGAACCCAGCTCTGCAATAGCTTGCTCAACCATACGCTTAGCGTCTGCAAAATCCGACACATCCCCTGAAATGGGAATCACCTTGACACCATAGTTTGAAAACTCTGCTAGTAAGTCCTCTGAGATTGCCCCACGACTGTTTAAGACAATATTGGCTCCTGCTTGAGCAAACTTGTGGGCGATGGCAAGACCAATTCCTCGACTCGAACCTGTAATAAAGATATTTTTATTTTTTAGTTGCATTCTTTTCTCCTGTTTTCTCTTATATTTATGGGAGAAGGGATTACTTGTTTTCTAGCAAGGCTTCCAAACTCGCCTGATCTTCAACATTGGCTAGTTTAGCTGTCTTATCAATCTTTTTAACAAAACCTGACAAGACTTTCCCCGGGCCAATCTCGATAAAGTTGGTTACGCCTGCTTCTTGCATAACCGCAATGCTTTCATAGAAACGAACTGGTTCCTTAACCTGACGCGTCAAGAGTTGAGCAATGTCTTCTTTTTGCATAACAGCTGCTTCTGTATTGCCGACTAAGGGACAAGTGAAATCTGAAAAACTTACCTGAGCTAGAGTTTCAGCTAGTTTCTGGCTAGCAGGCTCAAGGAGAGCGGTATGAAAAGGTCCTGAAACCTTGAGTGGAATCAAGCGTTTGGCACCTGCTTCTTGCAAGAGTTCAACAGCTCGATCGACTGCAGTCACTTCTCCACCAATCACGATTTGTGCAGGTGTATTATAGTTTGCTGGGGTAACCACTCCAAGTTCAGAAGCTTTTCGACAGGCTTCTTCAATGACCTCTACTGGCGTATTGAGAACTGCTACCATCTTACCAGATCCAGCAGGAGCCGCTTCTTCCATATAGGCGCCACGCTTAGCTACCAAGGCTACCGCATCTTCAAAATCCAAGGCACCGCTGGCCACCAAGGCAGAGTATTCTCCAAGAGACAAACCAGCAACCATATCAGGCTGATAGCCCTTTTCTTGCAATAAACGGTAGATCGCAACTGAAGTCGCTAGAATAGCTGGTTGCGTATAGCGAGTCTGATTAAGTTTTTCTTCTTCCCTATCAATGAGATGACGCAAATCATAACCGAGTACCTGACTCGCTTGATCAATCGTTTCTTTGACAATAGGGTAGTAATCATAGAGATCACGGCCCATACCTAGATACTGGGCACCTTGGCCAGCAAATAAAAAGGCTGTTTTAGTCATTTCTTACAACTCCTGCCCAACGAGAGGCTTCTTCTTGAATTTTCTTAGCTGCTCCGTAATACAAATCTTTTAGGATTTCTTCAACGGTTTCTTCTTTGGAAACAAGGCCTGCAATTTGACCTGCCATAACAGATCCACCATCCACATCTCCGTGAACAACTGCTTTGGCTAGAGCACCTGCTCCCATTTGTTCAAAAATTTCCAAATCTGGATTTTCTTGTTTAAAGGCATCTTTTTCAGCTTGTTCAAAATCACGAGTCAATTTGTTTTTAATAGCTCGAACTGCATGCCCAAAGTGTTGAGCTGAAATCGTAGTATCAATATCTCTAGCTTTTAAAATTTTCGCCTTATAATTTGGATGGGCATTAGACTCTTTTGCAACGACAAAACGAGTTCCAACCTGAACCGCCTCTGCCCCTAGCATAAATCCAGCCGCAGCACCTTCACCATCCGCAATTCCTCCTGCAGCAATAACAGGAATAGATACAGCTGCCGCCACTTGACGCACCAAGGTCATGGTTGTTAATTTACCGATATGTCCCCCAGCTTCCATTCCTTCTGCGATAACAGCGTCCGCACCAATTTTTTCCATGCGTTTAGCTAGGGCAACACTTGGTACAACAGGAATAACTGTAATACCAGCTTCGTGAAAGCGTTCCATGTATTTACCAGGATTTCCTGCCCCTGTTGTCACTACCTTAACCCCTTCTTCGATGACGAGATCTACAATATCTTCCACAAAGGGAGACAAGAGCATGATGTTGACACCAAAGGGTTTATCCGTCAATGATTTGATCTTATCAATATTTGCCTTGACAACTTCTTTCGGGGCATTTCCCCCACCGATAATCCCTAGTCCCCCAGCCTTAGAAACAGCTCCTGCCAAATCACCATCAGCGACCCAGGCCATTCCTCCTTGAAAAATAGGATAATCAATATTCAATAATTCTGTAATACGTGTTTTCATAGTGCCTCCATCGTTTCTTGCTTACGTAATAGTTCGATACCGTCATAATTTGAAAATCAAACTATTGCCTAAACAAGAGGGAGCGGGTTTCCCTACTCCTTCTATTTATATTCTGTTTATTTTGTTTGCTCTTCAACATAGGCAACCAAGTCACCAACTGTTTTCAAATCATCTTCTGCTTCGATTTGGATATCAAAAGCATCTTCGATTTCTGAGATTACTTGGAACAAGTCCAATGAATCTGCATCCAAGTCATCAAAAGTTGATTCAAGTGTTACTTCTGATGCGTCTTTTCCAAGTTCTTCAACGATAATTTCTTGTACTTTTTCAAATACTGCCATGATAGGACTCCTTTAAAATAAATAGTTTTTTTATAACAATGTGTTCACCACATGATTACCTAAATTGTAAGAATGAGCGTGCCCCAGGTCAATCCTCCACCGAAGCCTGATAGCAGAACAGTCTGGCTACCATCTAAAGGGATGAGACCTTGTTCTACACACTCTGAAAGTAAAATCGGGATACTTGCTGCACTGGTATTACCATATTCCATCATATTGGCTGGAAGTTTATCTCGGTTAACCCCTATTTTTCTAGCCATCTTATCCAAAATACGGATATTAGCTTGATGAAGTAACAGATAATCCAAGTCTGTCGCCTCTATAGGAGATTCGTCAATAGTCTGCTTGATAGACTTGGCTACATCCCGAATGGCAAAATCAAAGACTGCGCGCCCATCCATCTTCAAAAATGAATCTGCATTTTCTTGATCTGAAAATGGAGAATGCAGGCCTGAATGCCCATAAGTTAGACACTCGCTTCGTGAACCATCGCTATTGAGACTCTCCGCTAAGAAATGCTCTTGCTCGCTAGCTTCTAGCAAGACGCCACCAGCACCATCTCCAAACAACACAGCTGTTGATCTATCTGACCAATCGACTGCTTTAGAGAGAGTTTCACTGCCAATCACCAAGCCTTTTTGAAAGCGACCAGAAGCGATAAACTTTTCAGCAGTTGAAAGAGCAAATACAAATCCACTGCAAGCAGCTGTTAGATCAAAAGCAAAGGCCTTATTAGCACCAATATTAGCTTGAATACGAGCAGCTGTAGAGGGCATCATCGAATCAGGAGTGATGGTAGCTAGGATGATAAAATCCAACTCCTCTCCTGTGATTTCAGCTTTTGCCATCAGTTTCTTAGCAACCTCTGTAGCTAAATCACTAGTAGATTCTGTTCTTGAAATATGTCTTTGACGTATTCCCGTCCGACTTGAAATCCACTCATCATTGGTATCCATAATCTGAGCCAAATCATGATTTGTAACCACTTGCTCTGGCACATAATGAGCAACCTGGCTTATTTTTGCAAAAGCCATTATCTCAAATCCTCCAAAAATTGATAAAGATTAGTCAAACCTTTGCTCATAACCTCCATTTCTTGCTTACTCATACCATCAATGATTTTTTCAACCATGGCCTTGTGGAAGCGTTTATGTAGCCTATGAACCAAGCGACCTTTCTTTGTCAAATGCAGATGCACTACACGTCGATCATGTTCTGAACGAATGCGTTCAATGTAACCCTTGCGTTCGAGATTATTCAGACTCGTCGTAACCGTCCCAAGAGTCACCATCAACTCTTTTGACACTTGACTTGGTGTCACGTCTGGGAATTTCCCAATCACATCAATCGTATGCATTTCTTTGATGGAGATATCCTTGAAACGACTACCTCTCAAGCTAACTTCCTCAATGACAAGGACATTGTTAAATATAGATGTTAAATATTCATTAATTCGTTGGTAGTCCAATCTTTCCTTCCCTCCTTTTCAAAAAAACTTTTAGAATCAAAACATTTGACAAAAGAATTATATCAAACTTCAAAGAATGGCGCAAGTATTTTTTTATTTTCCCGTAAATTTAGGTCTTCTTCTCTCCGAATGAGCCCGAACTCCCTCTTTGAAATCCTCTGTTTTGGCCAGTGATTCCTGTAGATGCAGTTCTAAAACAGCATAATTTTGCCAGTCTTTAAATTGGCTCTCCCAAACCAACTTCTTAATGGCTGCATAGGAATTAACTGACCCACGTCTTAATTTTTTAAGAAGCTGTTCTCTGGTTTTTTCTAACTTATCAGCTTCAGAAACGCGGTAAACTAGCCCCCATTCTAGGGCTTTTTCTGCCGTTAAAGCCTCTCCTGTCATGGCTAATTGAGCAGCACGCGTCACACCGATACTGCGGCTCAAGAGATGAATCCCACCTGCATCTGGAGCCAAACCAACTCCAACAAAGGCTTGGATAAATTTAGCCTTATCCGTAGCAATGCAGAAATCTGCCGCAACAGCCATATTTGCTGCGGCACCTGCAACAGCCCCGTCAACTTCCATCAAGACAGGTTTAGCAATTTGCTTGATTTTATAAGAAATAGTATTGACCAATTCTGCGATTTTCGTCAATGATGGAATATCATCCTCATCGACTGCTCGCTTCATCTCTACTAGATCTCCCCCAACAGAGAAGACTTTGCCATTCGCATTGATCAAGATAAAATGCACAGCTGGATCCTCTTCTGCCAAAGTCAAGGCTTCTAAAATCTCCTCACACATGGGAATATGAAAACCATTTGCGACATCAGGACGGTTTAAAGTAATAATTGCCAAATCCTCTTCAAGATGATAAATAATGTGTTCCATCAGGACTCCTTTTTGTTTTTATAAGCAAGTTAAATTATTTTATTTTCAAAGTATATCTTTTTTACTCTAAAAAAGCAAGAATAAGAATGTAATAAGTGTCTCAGCCGATAAGAAAGGCTCGCTTTATCCTAGAAAGCATCTTATTTTCTTCATTGAAAAAAGCCTTTCTTTCTGCTATAATCGTATAAAATACTTACTTTAGGAGTTCTTATGAAAGTTGTTAAATTTGGAGGTAGCTCTCTTGCCTCTGCTGGTCAATTAGAAAAAGTTTTAAACATCGTTAAAAGCGATCCAGAGCGCCGTTTTGTAGTCGTTTCTGCGCCTGGTAAACGCAATGCTGAAGATACTAAGGTTACGGATGCCTTGATTAAATACTACCGCGATTATGTTGCTGGTAACGATATTAGCAAGAGTCAGAATTGGATTATCGACCGCTATGCTGCTATGGTTAGTGAACTAGGTCTTAAACCAGCTGTGCTAGAAAAAATTTCTAAAAGCATTCGCGCCTTAGCCACTCTTCCTATTGATGAAAATGAATTTCTCTACGACACTTTTCTAGCAGCTGGTGAAAATAACAATGCTAAATTGATTGCTGCCTATTTTAACCAAAACGGGATTGATGCACGCTATGTTCATCCTAGAGAAGCTGGGATTGTGGTCACAAGTGAACCTGGTCACGCTCGCATCATTCCATCAAGTTATGACAAGATTGAGGAATTGACAAATGCAAATGAGGTCCTTGTCATTCCTGGTTTCTTTGGAGTTACCAAGGAAAATCAAATCTGTACCTTCTCACGTGGAGGATCAGACATTACAGGTTCTATCATTGCTGCAGGTGTTAAGGCTGACCTCTATGAAAACTTTACGGATGTTGATGGTATCTTTGCGGCTCACCCAGGAATCATTCACCAACCACACTCTATCCCAGAGTTGACCTACCGTGAAATGCGTGAGTTGGCTTATGCAGGATTCTCAGTCCTTCATGACGAAGCCCTTCTTCCTGCTTACCGTGGAAAAATTCCTCTGGTTATTAAGAATACCAACAACCCTGACCATCCAGGTACTCGTATCGTTCTAAAACACAGTAGTGATGAATTCCCAGTTGTGGGAATTGCTGGTGACTCAGGCTTTGTCAGCATTAATATGTCGAAATACCTCATGAACCGTGAGGTAGGATTTGGACGCAAGGTTCTTCAAATCCTTGAAGATCTTAACATCGGTTGGGAACATATGCCAACAGGGATCGACGATCTTTCAATCATCCTCCGTTCTCGCGAACTAACTCCTATCAAGGAAGAAGAAATCCTTCGTCAGTTGGTTCAAAAGGCTGAAGTAGACCATGCAGAAATCGAGCACGACCTTTCAATCATTATGATTGTTGGAGAAAAAATGAAGAGTCATATCGGAGTAACTGCTACTGCGACACGTGCTCTATCTGAAAATAAGATCAACATCCAGATGATGTCTCAAGGTTCTAGTGAAGTGTCTATTATGTTTGTTGTCCATAAGGACCAAGAGAAAGCAGCTATTAAAGCCCTCTACAATGCCTTTTTCGGTGAAAGTAAGGAAGACTAAGCATGGCTCAATCACTTAACAAAACAGTGCTCCTCAATACGACAGGCACCTCCTACCTATCTATCGCTGGGAAAGTTGGGAAATTCCTTGTCGGAGATCAGGCTTTGGAATTTTACCCCGATGTCAATGTTGAACAATTTATCCAGATTCCTTGGGACCATATCAACCAGATTGGAGCCAATGTTACTGGCCGCAAAATCAGTCGCCACTTCGAAGTCTTTACAGACAGAGGAAAATTCCTCTTTGCTTCAAAAGACTCAGGTGCCATTCTTAAAATTGCTCGCGAAAAACTGGGCAATGATAAGGTCGTCAAACTTCCGACCCTGATTCAGACAATTAGCCAAAAATTTAAAAATCTATTTGCAAAAAAGTAGAAACTTTAGTATAATCATAGTAACGGATAAGTAGGTTATCTTCTTCTTTCAGAAAGTCTGCGGGTGCTGCGAGCAGATAGGAGGGATGGGTGAAATTCTACCGTTAGTAACAATTACATACACAATCAAGTGCACACCTGTGAAGTTGGATGGAACCGTGGCCCTGCCACTCCAACGCTTTGTCAGGTGTGCTTTTTTCATAAAGGAGTTCTTATGTTAGATATCAAACGCATTCGTACGGACTTTGATGCTGTCGCAGAAAAATTAGCTACACGTGGTGTAGAGGCTACTGTCTTGAATGAGATGAAAGAAATCGATGCTAAACGTCGTGACATCTTGGTCAAGGTTGAAACTCTCAAGGCAGAACGTAACACAGTTTCTGCTGAGATTGCCCAAGCTAAGCGCAACAAGGAAAATGCAGATGACAAGATTGCTGCCATGCAAAATCTATCTGCTGAGGTTAAAGCCTTGGATGCTGAATTGGCAGCAATCGATGCTAAATTAACAGAATTTACCACTACTCTTCCAAACATCCCTGCTGACAGCGTTCCTGTTGGAGCTGACGAAGATGACAATGTGGAAGTTCGCCGTTGGGGGACTCCACGAGAGTTTGACTTCGAGCCAAAAGCTCACTGGGACCTTGGTGAAGACCTTGATATCCTTGACTGGGAACGCGGTGGTAAGGTAACAGGCGCTCGCTTCCTCTTCTATAAAGGCCTCGGTGCTCGTTTGGAACGTGCTATCTACAACTTTATGTTGGACGAACACGAAAAAGAAGGCTATACTGAAGTCATCACACCTTACATAGTCAACCACGATTCTATGTTTGGTACTGGTCAATATCCAAAATTTAAGGAAGATACTTTTGAACTCAGCGACAGCAATTATGTCCTTATTCCTACAGCTGAAGTTCCTCTGACAAACTACTACCGTGATGAAATCCTTGACGGTAAAGACCTTCCAATCTACTTCACTGCTATGAGCCCATCATTCCGTTCTGAGGCTGGTTCTGCTGGTCGTGATACTCGTGGCTTGATCCGCTTGCACCAATTCCACAAGGTTGAAATGGTTAAATTTGCCAAGCCAGAAGAATCTTACGAAGAATTGGAAAAAATGACAGCCAACGCTGAAAACATCCTTCAAAAACTCAACCTTCCATACCGTGTCGTTGCTCTCTCTACTGGAGATATGGGCTTCTCAGCTGCTAAGACTTATGACTTGGAAGTGTGGATTCCAGCGCAAAATACCTACCGTGAAATCTCAAGCTGTTCAAACACAGAAGATTTCCAAGCACGTCGTGCCCAAATCCGTTACCGTGATGAAGCAGATGGCAAGGTTAAATTGCTCCATACCTTGAATGGTTCTGGACTTGCAGTTGGACGTACAGTGGCTGCTATTCTTGAAAACTACCAAAATGCAGATGGTTCTGTAACCATCCCTGAAGTTCTTCGTCCATATATGGGTGGAGCTGAAGTTATCAAACCATAAAAAATAAGGTTTAGCTATTTCTAGCTAGACCTTTTTTCGTAACCAAATCAGATAAGCGACTAATACAAAGAATAAAATAGTTAGGCATATAACGGTTTCAGCCACTACCAGATAATCCAGAAATGGGAGTTTCAAGATTCCCTGAGCCATCTTGAGCGAAGTAGCTGTGATAATGGTTGGGAAGGTTAAGGCTGAAAAAGCTGGTTGAAAGCCTTGTTTTAAAATATTGGGCAGACGAGTTAAAACAAAGAAAAAGAAAGTTTGAGAGGCCAAAATCATGACGATTAAGAGCCAAGTCGGTAGGCTATCTCCTCCAACTCGAACCAGGGAAGCCAAGAGTAGAGAAAAAGGAGCACAGTAGATTCCTTCTTGTCCAAGCAAGGCTAGTGGGAGCGGATGTTTCTTTAAATCGCTATAAATAAGCGGGTAGAGATAGAAGGTCAATAGAAAACCAAAACTCAAGGTCGCATAGGCAATCTCGATAATGCCTACCAGAGGATAGGTCAAGGCTGCTACTGCTATCCCCACATAGAGAACCGTCCAGCTTGGAGTAGCAAGAACCCTCCGACCAGGACAGGCAAATTTGATGGTAAAACCAGCAATTAAGGCCACATCCAAGAGAAATGAAAACCACCAGAGTCCTTGCGCAACTAAAGGAAGATGAGGAAACACGCGAAAGACATAAGTCGATAAAATCATTCCAGCCATGGGAAAGGTTGCCATTCCTGACAAAAGAGGGGGCTTGGTCAATTCTTGCTTGGTTTCTTTCCAATTAAGCAGATGAAATATAAGAAAGTAAATCCACAAACTCAAACCTGTCAAACTAAATACCTGTGACAGAACTGGCAACATATCTAAAACGAGATTCCCAGCTCCTGCTAAACCTAGCAAGCAACCAGAAAATACTAAGGGGAGTTTTTTCATCCTAACCTCCAATAATCATGTTAGTTTCAGTATAGCATAAAAGCGCTTAAATGAGGACTTAAAAAAAACGAAGTCCGTTGATTTCAGACTTCATTTTTTGCTCAGATATAAATTAAGCATAAGGTTGCAATTCTGGGTTAATTGGTGTATTGGCTAGGTTGTTGGCATAGTTACAGAGGCTGGCTAGGCTGACACCAAGAACCACATCCAAGGCATTTTGTTGCGTGTAGCCAGCTTCTAAAAACTCAGCTAAGGCTTCATCTCCAACACGCCCCTTGGTATTGATAACTGCCAAAGTAAACTTAGCTAGGGTATCCAATTTAGGATCTGTTTCAATTGGAGTACGATTGCGGAGGGCTTGCAGAAGATCATCGTTCATCTGGATTTGTTTAATTGAAAAGGCTGTGTGACCTGCGACGCAGAAGGCACAACCATTTGTCACAGCTGCCGTGATCTGCACCACTTCGCGCTCAACAGGTGTCAGGCTGTTGCGACGATTGATGGCTCCGACAGTTCTGTAGGCTTCTAAAGCAGTCGGTGCATTAGCCAAGAGACCGATTAGGTTAGGAATATAGCCATTGTTATCTTTTTCTACTGTTTCAAGAACTTCTTTCACTTCTGCTGGTGCTGATTCTACTGTATGGATTGTAAATGTTGTCATCATAAAACCTCTTTTCATGTTGTTGAAACCTAGTCTATCACAGATTCTATACCGTGTATAATATATATTTTAAATTGCACTGATAAAAATTTTTTATGAAAGTAAAAAATCACACGCGATGTGTGATTCCATTATTTATTAAAATACTTTTTAGTCTCAGCAATAACAACTGGTGATAAAACTAAGAGGGCAATCAAGTTTGGCAGAGCCATCAAGGCGTTGACAATATCTGCGATAATCCAAACCATATCCAACTCGATAAATCCTCCCAGCAAGACCATGAGCACAAAAATCACACGGTAGAGCCAGATCAAACGAACCCCAAAGAGGAACTCGAAACAGCGTTCTCCATAGTAGTTCCAACCTAGAATCGTTGTAAAGGCAAAGAGTACAAGGAAAATGGTCAAGAGGGCAGGCCCAAAGTGTGAAAAGACTGTTGAAAAGGCTGACTGAGTCAAAGCCACTCCATTCAAGTCACTATTCCATACTCCAGTTACCAAGATGGTCAAACCAGTCAGAGTACAAATGATGAGGGTATCAATAAAGGTTCCTGTCATGGAAATCAAACCTTGCTCTACTGGTTCATTTGTCTTAGCTGCAGCAGCTGCAATGGGAGCAGAACCTAGACCAGATTCGTTTGAGAACACACCACGCGCAACACCATTTTGGATAGCCATCCGAATGCTAGCACCAGCAAATCCACCTATTGCAGCAACAGGACTAAAAGCTGATGTCAATATTAAAGCAATTGTGGCAGGGAGTTTGCCAACATTAAAGAAAATAACTGTAAGAGTCCCCAAAATATAAATGATAGCCATAAAAGGAACAACAGCTGTCGAAATCTTAGAAATAGACTTGAGTCCACCAAAGACTGCAATCGCTACTAAGACAGACAACACAAGAGCTGTGATAGCTGGTGAAATAGCCGTTGTATTTTGGATTGATTCTGTAATCGAGTTAACTTGGGTGAATGTTCCGATTCCCAACAAAGCTACTAAGACACCTGCGATAGCAAAAAAGATGGCAAGTGGTCGCCACTTTTCTCCCATACCCAAAAGTATATAGTGCATTGGGCCTCCCGCTACTGCACCATGGTCGTCCTTGGTGCGGTATTTAATAGCTAATAAACCTTCCGCATACTTGGTTGCCATCCCAAAGAAAGCCGCCATCCACATCCAAAAGAGAGCTCCTGGTCCACCGACCTTGATAGCTGTCGCCACTCCGATAATATTTCCCGTACCAACTGTCGCTGCTAGGGCTGTACACAAGGCCGCAAAACTGGATACATCCCCATGCCCCTTATCCTTGATAAAAATAAGCTGAAAGGCCTTAGAGAGACGCAAAACCTGCAAAAGTCCTAAACGGGCAGTTAGGTAAATCCCTGTCCCGACCAATAAAATCAAGAGGGGTGGCCCCCAAGCAAAAGCATCAATTGATTTAAGCAATTCTAACATTCTATTCTCCTATCTTCTCAACCCCAAAAGAAAGAGCACATGCAAGATACATGTACTCTGGAATGCTTAGATAAATGCTAAAAAGCGATCTATCCTAGCTCTGTCCTTTTACCTGAGAGTTTGAGCAGTTGCCTGCCTTGCCCCTTCGGTGCCTTCACGGTCTCTCCAGAGTTCCGTCCATTTACAGTCATGGAAAATCAAACGATTCCCCACTTCTATTAAACTTCATTCGGTGTTGGTATTTAATTGATTCTTATTTTACAAAAAATGTTGGCTTTTGTCAAT
>CAKQBM010000007.1 GCA_934216185.1 uncultured Streptococcus sp.
TTTATAAATTCCATCTACCGTATAAATGGTCAACAAGTTCTTATCGATATCTGCTAGAATAAGATCCTCAATTTTCACCATAACCAGATGATCATCCGTTCGAATAGGAATGGCCACCTGATTGGTCGTTGAAAATTGTTCTAAATACTCCATGATTTCCCTTGCTTGGTCGGTTAACTGAGCTGCCTGAATTACAATATGTGGGTCCTTTTCTGAAAACTCTGCCTTCATTTCAAAACGAATCTTCATTTTCTCTCCAATATACTTTTATTTTCTCTTGCTAAATACTTTAACAAATAAAAGCCAAAGAAGAATAGCGACGAGACATATAATAACCACTATAAAGTATGTCTCTTCCTTTGTCAATAGTTCTTGCCAGTTGATTTGGATTCCCATTTTTTCTTGAAATTCCTTTAACAATCTGCTATTTCCTGTAAATGCAGTCTCTAATGGTTCTTTCATTAAAATTTGTCTATAGAGAGAAGCAATATAAGTTGCAGGGGTACCCTTAATGATAATCTGTGCAAAATCAGGTAAAACTCCAATAGGGACATAAGTTCCTACTAAAAATCCAGAAGCAGTTCCCACTATAGTTGCCAGTTTGCCAAGGCTATCTACAGATTGAAAACGATAAATCAAGAGAATATTTATCAAACTTGAAAGCAGACTACTTAACAACATAATCAAAGCAATTTCCGGTAAATGACTGATAACTGGACTTTCTTTAAAATAAAGCCCCATAACAGCAAACATAAACACCTGCATGACAAAAGAGATGGCAATACTACTGATTAGATAGGACACCTGTAAACCCCAGCTACCTAAATCTGTCAAGAAGAGATCTTGATCCACTTGATTTTCACGATCCTGTACCATTTGTGTAAGAGCCGTAAAACTGGTTGTAATCCCAGTCACAGCCAAGGTCCCACCCATCAGCCAGTTATTTAAAAGGTTCGTATTATCAGGGAGTTGGGACCAAGCATCCGTCAAGTTCTTCTGCAAAAAAATGATATAAAGGAGGAAGGAAATCAATGCCCCCAATAATGAGAAAAATACTCCGGAACGATTACGAAAATATAAGATAAAATTCCGTTTCAATAAAGCTAACATTAGCGAACCTCTCTTCCTGTAAGTGCAATAAAGGCATCATCCATAGTACCTGGACGAAACTCAAAAGAATCAATTTCTTCTCGAACTTTTGCCAAATATTCAATAGCTTCCAGTGATGTCCTTGGATAAAAAAGATATTTCAACTCATTTTCTTCCTTTACTGTCATTCCAATCTGTAGCAACTTTTCTAAATCCTTCATTTCTTTAAAACGAATTTTTAGAATATTAGATGCATACTGACTTTTAATAGCCGTCGCAGAACCTTGCGCAATCACTTTCCCATGATCAACGATATAAATCTGATTTGCTTCATCCGCTTCATCCAGATAATGAGTCGTTAAGATAATAGTCATCCCTTCATCCTTTTGTAGTCGAGACAGTAAATCCCAAATGGCTTTGCGAGTCTGAATATCTAGACCTGTCGTTGGTTCATCTAAGAAAAGAATATCTGGCTGTGAAAGAAGAGCACGCGCAATATCAACCCTACGTTTTTGCCCACCTGACAAAGTCCCATATAGTTGCTTTTGGAAAGCAGTCAAACCCAGTTGATGGATCAAATCATCCACACGACTTGCTGCAATCTCCTTATACTGTTGAGCACGAATCGTAAGATTTTCTCTAACCGTCAACATCTCATCCAGTACACTAGCTTGAAAAACAACTCCGATTTTCGTATTTGGCGCATATCGAATCTGACCTTGTGTCGGCTTTTTCAAACCGATTAACATGGAAATGGTGGTTGATTTCCCTGCACCATTAGGACCCAAAATAGCATTAAAACTCCCTTTTTCAAACTCTAACTGAATATCGTCAACAGCCATATAATCGCCGTACCGTTTAGTCAAATGTTTAGCTTGTAAAATCATATTTATTTCCTCCTCTTTATCTAACCAGTTTAACAAAAAGTATGAAAGAAAAATCGACTTTTGAGATAAGTGGTTAAAATGAGATGTTAAGTGGTGAGATGATGGAAACAGAATTATATTTTTCATTCAAAAAATCCCCCAGATTCTACTCTGAAGGATTCCTATCTTATTTCAAAACGGTATTGACGAGTTTAACTGGCTCAAACAGTTTAGTAAACTGTCCGAGATTTGAAACCAGCAAATAAATTGGTTACTTCGTTACAATATTAACGAGTTTATTCGGTACCGCAATCACTTTCACGATTTCCTTACCGTCAATTTCTGCTTTAACTTTTTCGTCAGCCAGAGCAATTGCTTGCAATTCTTCACGTGAGAGGTCTTTAGCGACCATGAGTTTGGCACGGACTTTTCCTTTGATTTGGACAACGATTTCGATTTCGTCTTCAACCAATTTACTTTCGTCCCATGTTGGCCAAGCCACGTAAGAGATTGATTCACCTGTTGCTGCAACAGTTTGCCAGAGCTCTTCTGCCAAGTGAGGGGCAAATGGAGCAATCAATTGGACGAAGCCTTTGGCATAGTCCACATAGAGTTTATCTTCCTTGTTAGCAGCGTTGACAAAGACCATAAGTTGGGCAATAGCTGTGTTGAATTTCATAGACTCGATTTGCTCAGTGACAGATTTAACGGTTTCGTTATAAACCTTGTCAAGGGCACCATTGTTTTCCGCAACGATTTCTTTACTTGTAATCAAACGGTAAACACGGTCAAGGAATTTACGACTTCCTTCCAGACCTTCTTCTGACCAAGCGATGGAAGCATCAAGTGGGCCCATGAACATTTCATAGACACGAAGGGTATCGGCACCGTATTGTTCCACCACATCGTCTGGGTTAACAACGTTCTTGAGCGATTTAGACATCTTGGCTGGTGCTTGCTCCAACTCTTCTCCTGTTTCCACATGGAAGAAGGAACCATCACGTTTTTCAACCTTGTCGGTTGCCACAAGAGCCCCACGGTGGTCACGGTAGCTTGTTCCCAAGATCATTCCTTGGTTAAAGAGTTTTTGGAATGGTTCCTTAGTTGGAACGACACCGAGGTCATAGAGGAATTTGTGCCAGAAACGAGCATAAAGCAAGTGAAGAACGGCATGCTCTGCACCACCCACGTAAATATCTACTGGCAACCATTGTTTGAGAAGGTCCTCATCAGCCAATTTCTCAGTATTGTGTGGGTCAATATAGCGGAGGTAATACCAGCTTGAACCAGCCCATTGTGGCATGGTGTTTGTTTCACGACGACCCTTGACACCATCTTCACGAGTCACTTCAAGCCAGCCTGTCAAGTTAGCTAGTGGACTTTCTCCAGTACCTGAAGGACGGATATCCTTGGTTACAGGCAAGACAAGTGGCAATTCACTTTCAGGAACAGCTGTTGAAGTTCCATCTTCCCAATGAATGATTGGAATTGGTTCACCCCAGTAACGTTGACGGCTAAAGAGCCAGTCGCGAAGACGGTAGGTCACCTTCTCCTGACCACAGCCTTTTTCTTCCAACCAAGCCACAATCTTAGCAATAGCAGCTTCTTTGTTCAATCCATCTAGGAAGTCTGAATTAACATGAAGTCCATCTTCTGTGTAGGCAGCTTCTTCAACGTTTCCACCTTCAAGCACTTCTACGATTGGAAGGTCAAATTGTTTGGCAAATTCCCAGTCACGTTGATCATGAGCAGGTACAGCCATTACCGCACCTGTTCCATAACTAGCAAGAACATAGTCCGCAATCCAGATTGGAATTTCCTTGCCATTTACAGGGTTGATGGCATAAGCACCAGTCCAAACCCCTGTTTTTTCCTTAGCAAGGTCTGTACGAGCCAAGTCTGATTTCAGACTAGCTTGGTGTTTGTAGTCTGCTACAGCCTCTGCTTGCTCCGGACTTGTGATAGCGTCAACCAAGTCATGCTCAGGAGCCAAGACAGTGAAAGTCGCACCGAAAAGGGTGTCCGGACGAGTGGTAAAGACTGTGAATTCCTTGTCTGTTCCCTTAACTTTAAAAGTTACATTGGCACCAGTTGATTTCCCAATCCAGTTGCGCTGCATGTCCTTGATAGACTCTGGCCAATCAAGTTCGTCTAAGTCATTAAGCAAACGCTCCGCATAGGCCGTGATTTTAAGCATCCATTGGCGCATTGGTTTGCGGACAACTGGATAGCCTCCACGCTCAGATGTTCCATCTGGAAGAACTTCTTCGTTGGCGATGGCTGTTCCCAATTCTTCCACCCAGTTTACTGGCACTTCCGCTTCATAGGCCAAGCCTTTTTCGTAAAGCTTAGTGAAAATCCATTGCGTCCACTTGTAGTAGTTTGGATCTGTTGTATTGACTTCACGATCCCAGTCGTAAGAAAATCCAAGCGCATTGATTTGACGTTTGAAGTTGGCAATGTTCTCAGCTGTAAATTCTGCTGGGTCATTACCAGTATCCATAGCGTATTGCTCCGCAGGCAAACCAAAAGCATCCCAACCCATTGGGTGAAGGACATTGTAGCCTTGCGCACGTTTGTAACGGCTGAGGATATCCGTTGCTGTGTAACCTTCTGGGTGTCCTACGTGCAGACCCGCTCCAGATGGATAAGGGAACATATCAAGAGCATAAAACTTCGGTTTTGATGCATCTGTTCCTGTCTTAAATGTATGATGTTCTGCCCAGTAGCCCTGCCACTTAGGCTCAATTTCTTTATGATTGTAAAAACTCATGGTCTCTCTCCAATTTTGTGATGTTACTATTATACCATTTTTGAGGGAATTTGGTCTCGTTCTATTCTATACTTTTCTATTTTACCTTGCTCTAAAATTTTTAAACTGCTATACTTATAACAGAAAACCCTTCCAAGGAGGTAGCGAATGTCTCATTCCTTTAAAAAATCTCTCCAAAAAGAAATTCTTCATAGAAGCTCTATCGCAGCCTTTGTGACCTCTCTTTTACTACTCATTTTACTTTTTGGTTTTTCCTATTTTTTACAAAAGCAACAACTCTCCAAAGATACGAGACAGATTGTCAAACAGGTTCAAGAAATGAAAAAAGCAAATAATGAACTCCTGACTACTATGAACCATAAAATGATTCCTGGATTTTTGGATGGTAAACACACAGAACGAGAAGTCTTTAGCTTATTTTACGAGACAAAAGCTAAATTAAAACTTAGTTCTGACCTCATTATCCTAAGTGATACAGGTGAATTACTATTTAGTACTAATCGAAATCATCAAGAAAGTATTTTATCTCCCTACTATCTAAAATTGCTCATTCAAAATCCTTCTCAAGAAAAAGTGACAGAAAAAATTGCACTCTCTTCAGACAAGCAACACTACACACTCTTTATCAAACCACTACTTCAAAACCAACGAATTAAGGCCTATACTATTGCTTTCGTAAATGAGAATGATTTCATCTCAAGTTTCCCAATGATCAATTCCAAATACATCATTACCGATAGCTTTGGAAATATGTTTTCTAACAATACAAATCAGTTCACTCGTTCCACTCTTGAAAAATTTGATGAAAAACTCCTACACTCTCGCACCCACTGGTATGCGAACGAACCGCTTATTGTTCAAAAAGAAAAAGTCGGTGCTATTTTTTCAATCTATACTTTTCAATCCTTCTTTCCCATTCCTAGCTTACTCGGCCTAGCCTCCATTCTCACCTTATGTATATTCTTCCTCTACTTCTGGCAAGCAAGACGAATTGCTCATAAAATTGCCACACACAATGCTGTTCCTATTGAAAGTTTGGTTTACCAACTTCAAGAAATTCCTAAACAAGCAGAAAAAAGGCTTTCTCTACAAACAGGTGATGAGTTTGAGTTTATGGCAGAAAAAATCAACAATATGTTGTACGAATTAGATCAACTTCATCAGAAAATGTTGACCATAGAAAAAGAAAAGTGGATTTTTGAAAGAAAAATGCTGGAAGCTCAGTTCAATCCTCATTTTCTCTACAATACACTTGAGACGATTAAAATCACTTCTTTAATGGATGCAAATCTCACACAAGACCTAATTCAAAATCTCACGCGCATTCTTCGCTACAGTATCACCGATTTAGAAAAAGAAACAACCATTTGTCAGGATTTAAAGATTATAGAGGATTACCTGATTATTCATAAGATTCGTTTTGAGCACTTTTCTTATGATATTGTCTGTCCAGAAACTGTCGATAATCAGCCTATCCCTAAGCTTTTCTTGCTTCCTCTAGTAGAAAATGCTATAAAATATGGGATGCAATACCGTATTGATCTTCATATAGATATCCAA
Organism: uncultured Streptococcus sp.; assembly: GCA_934216185.1. GTDB lineage: Bacteria > Bacillota > Bacilli > Lactobacillales > Streptococcaceae > Streptococcus. The sequence continues at coordinate 6,289 of CAKQBM010000007.1, forward strand.
ATTACCTTGGAAGAAGATTCTCTAACTTTTTTGGTCAAGGATAATGCCGGAGGGCTCACAAAACAAGAGCGACTCACTATTTTAGACTCTTTAGAAAGCCCTCATACCCAGCATGGTATCGTTAACAGCTACAAACGATTGAGCAATTTCTTTTCTGATGTCCAGCTAGATTTAGGAGTCAATCACCAAGGAGAAACTTGGGTCAAATTTGTAACGAAAGGACTAACTCATGTTTAAGCTTATCATCGTAGAAGATGAACACCTCATTCGAAAATGGCTAGAAATTGCCGTAGACTACTCTGCCTTAGGCATCCAAGTCGTAGGAACTGCCAGTCACGGTCAAGAGGGAATGAAACTCATCCAAGAAAAAGAACCTCATATTGTCTTAACAGACATCACCATGCCAATTATGGATGCTTTCATGATGTTCGAAGCCACTCGTACTCTCTCCTATGAAAAAGTTATCTTATCAGGTTATAACGATTTTCAAAATGCCAAAAAAGCCATGCAATATGGGGCAGTTGATTTTCTATCCAAACCAATTGATACCAAGGAATTGACAGAATGTCTTCATAAAATTGTTTTGCGATTACGAGTTAGTACTTATCAAGAAACTCCTTTTTTAGAAGAATATCAAACTTTACTCACCTCTATCCAACAAGTCGATACACAAAACCAAATCATTCAACAAATTCTGGAATTTGTTCATCAACACTACTGTATGCACTTTACCATTTCTACCATTGCAGAGAATCTAGGGTATAGCGAAAGTTATCTATATAAGGTTATCAAAGAAGACTTCCCAATGACGCTAAATGAATATATCTTACGCTACCGCCTCAAGCAAGCTATAGATAAAATAGCTGAGTCCCCCAATTCTCCCTTAAGTGATATCTCTGAACAAGTTGGATTTTCAGACTATAAATATTTTGCCAAAGTTTTTAAAAAGTATCTCCATATTTCTCCAAAAGAATTAAAACTCATGGATAAAAACCATTGATGTAAAAGGATTGCTCAACTCAGGCAATCTTTTTATTTTGTACTTATACTAGAGTACTAGAGCAAACTAGGAAACTAGTTACAAGCTGCTCAAATCATAGCTTTGATATTGCAGATAAAATGAGGTGCTTTGAAGAGGTTTCCCATCGAAATCCCAGCTACAGTTTACCCATCCTTGCTCGAGACACCCATTTTCTATTTCCCGTTTTAGATTTCTTTAAGGTTTTTATTATATCCTGTAGAACTCTACAATTTAAAAACATTAACAATATAGGTAGAGAAAATGTTCGTAAAAAAAGGAGATACTTATGAAAAAAATACTATTCTTTCTCTCTTGTAGCTGGATATTCCTTTCTTTATCAGGATGTTCTTCACCTATAGAAGCAGAAACTAGCGCTGAAAAAGATTCAGATAACACTTTGGTTGTCTACTCGCCTAACCCTGAAGACCTTATCGAAGAAACAATCCCAACCTTCGAAGAAAAATATGGTATTAAGGTTGACTTAGTACAAGCCAGCACTGGTGAATTATTCAAAAAAGCTGAGGCTGAAAAAGAATCCCCTGTAGCCGATGTCATTTTCGGAGGCTCCTACGCCCTCTTCTCTTCTAACGAAAATCTTTTTGAACCTTATATTTCTCAAGAGAACGACCAAATAATCCCTGAATATCAAAATAAAACCGGATTCTACACGCCTTATACACTTGATGTCAGTGTCATCATTGCCAATTCAGCTCTTACAAAAGATATTAAAATTGAAGGCTACAATGATCTACTCAATCCTAAGTTAAAAGGAAAAATCGCTACTGCTGATCCAAGTAATGCTTCTAGCGCCTTTGCTCAATTGACAAACATGCTTGTCGATCAAGGTGGATACGAAAATGAACAAGCTTGGACCTATGTAAAAAATCTATTTACCCTAGTAGATGGAAAAATTGCATCTAGTTCTTCGAATGTTTACAAAGCTGTCGCCGATGGAGAAATGGCTGTAGGACTCACCTATGAAGATCCTGCCTTAAAACTCTTAAACGACGGAGTTGATGTAAAAGTTATTTATCCAAAAGAAGGTACCGTCTTTTTACCTGGTAACGCAGCTATCATCAAAAATGCCAAACACATGGAAAACGCTAAGAAATTTATCGATTTCCTTCTTTCTCAAGAAATTCAAGATAAGCTAGGAACTGAAACAACAATCAGACCCATTCGTAAAAACGCTAAAACCAATAAAAATATGAAGGCTATGACAGAAATCAATATTGCCACTGAAGATTCAGATTATGTCATCAAGAACAAATCCGCTATTCTTAAAAAGTACAATGATATTTTTACAGATATCCAATCTAAAAAATAACATTTAACTTTCTAATGATTAACTGTCGAATCCTACTATAAAATCAAAAAGATTACTTCCGTTTTTGTAGAGAATTTTACTCTAATAGAATAGGATTATCGGTTTTAAAAACGCTTACATTGTTTTAAAATAAACTTAAATAACATAACGGAGGTATCCATCATGAAAAAGAAATGGATGTATTATGCTGCTTGCGGACTAGCCCTTTTTGGTCTTGCCGCTTGTTCTTCTAATGAATCTGCCGATGGCAGTTCATCTGATAAAGGAGACGGCGGTTCGCTAGTCGTTTATTCACCAAACTCAGAGGGCTTAATCGGAGCAACTATTCCTGCCTTTGAAGAAAAATATGGTATCAAAGTAGAACTGATTCAAGCTGGCACCGGAGAGCTTTTCAAAAAACTAGAATCAGAAAAAGAAGCTCCTGTAGCTGATGTCATCTTTGGTGGTTCTTATACACAATATGCTACCCATGGAGAACTATTTGAAAACTATACTTCAAAAGAAAATGATAACGTTATTAAAGAATATCAAAACACAACTGGTTACTCTACGCCTTATACGCTAGATGGTAGTGTTTTAATCGTCAATCCTGATTTAACTAAGGGAATGAACATCGAAGGATATAGCGACCTTCTCAAACCTGAACTAAAAGGAAAAATCGCAACTGCTGACCCAGCAAACTCTTCTAGCGCCTTTGCTCAATTAACAAATATGCTACAAGCTCAAGGTGGTTACAAAGACGATAAAGCTTGGTCTTATGTAAAAGATCTCTTCACACTTATTGGTGGGAAAATTGGTTCAAGCTCATCTGGTGTCTATAAAGCAGTCGCTGACGGAGAAATGGCTGTTGGTCTCTCTTATGAAGATCCAGCAGTTAAACTCTTAAATGACGGAGCTAACATTAAAGTAGTCTATCCAAAAGAAGGAACTGTCTTCCTACCTGCTAGTGCTGCTATCGTTAAAAAAGCCAAAAATATGGAAAATGCCAAGAAATTTATCGATTTTATTATCTCTCAAGAAGTACAAGATACACTTGGTACAACCACTACTAACCGTCCTGTTCGTAAAAATGCTAAAACAAGCGAAAATATGAAACCAATTGACAAAATCAAAACACTCACTGAAGATTATGATTATGTCATCAAGAATAAATCAGATATCGTTAAGAAATACAACGAAGTCTTTACAGATATCCAATCTAAACAGTAAAAGAGGTTCACTATGAGTGAGATCAAAATTATTAACGCCAAAAAAATCTACCACGATGTCCCTGTTATTGAGAATTTGAACATTACAATTCCAAAAGGAAGTCTCTTTACCCTTCTTGGGCCTTCAGGGTGTGGGAAAACGACTCTTCTTCGTATGATTGCAGGTTTCAACAGTATCGAAGGTGGAGAATTTTACTTCGATGATACAAAAATCAATAATATGGAACCCAGCAAACGCAATATCGGGATGGTTTTCCAAAACTACGCTATTTTCCCACATTTGACTGTCCGAGACAATGTTGCTTTTGGTCTTAAGCAAAAGAAGGTTCCAAAAGAAGAATTGATTCAACAGACCAACAAGTATCTTGAACTCATGCAAATTGCTCAATATGCGGATCGGAAGCCCGATAAACTCAGTGGGGGACAACAACAACGTGTTGCCTTGGCACGTGCCTTAGCTGTTAATCCAAGTGTTCTCCTCATGGACGAGCCACTTAGTAATCTGGATGCCAAACTTCGCTTGGATATGCGTCAAGCCATTCGAGAAATACAACACGAAGTGGGAATTACAACCGTCTATGTGACCCACGACCAAGAAGAAGCCATGGCGATTTCAGACCAAATTGCTGTTATGAAAGATGGGGTCATTCAACAAATCGGCCGACCAAAAGAACTCTATCATAAACCAGCTAATGAGTTTGTGGCAACCTTTATCGGACGCACAAATATTATTCCTGCCACTCTTGAAAAACGGAGCGACGGCGCTTATATCGTCTTTTCAGATGGCTATGCTCTTCGAATGCCAGCTCTTGATCAGGCTGAGGCACAAGCTATTCATGTAAGCATTCGTCCTGAAGAGTTTATCAAAGATGAATCTGGAGATATTGAAGGAACTATTAGCGATAGCGTCTATCTTGGACTAAATACTGAATATTTCATCGAGACAGGCTTTGCCTCAAAAATTCAAGTTAGCGAAGAATCAACTTTTGAAGAAGATCTACAAAAAGGCGATCGTATTCGTCTACGAATCAATACTCAAAAATTAAACGTCTTTTCTGCAGATGGTTCACAAAACCTGATAAAAGGAGTCAACCATGGAACGTAAAAAACTAAATATTTGGACAGCCTCCTCTTTCTTCATCTTTCTTACCTATCTTGTCTTTCTCGTTTATCCTATCGTTACCGTGCTCAAGCAAGCACTCATACATGAAGGACAATTCTCACTAGCTAATTTTGTCACTTTCTTTAGTAAAGCCTACTATTCTGAAACACTTGTCAACAGTTTCAAGGTTTCCATTACTGCTACTGTCACTTCCTTAGTCGTAGGAACCTTATTAGCTTATCTCTTCTCTATGTATAACTTCAAGGGAAAGAAATTTCTACAAATATTAATTATCATTGCTTCCATGTCAGCTCCTTTCGTGGGAGCCTACTCCTGGATTCTCTTGCTGGGACGAAATGGGGTCATCACTAAATTTCTGACAAATACCCTTCATCTTCCAGCTATCGATATTTATGGATTCAAAGGAATTGTACTTGTCTTTACACTGCAACTATTCCCACTGGTATTTCTATACGTTGCTGGGACAATGAAAAGTATTGACAATTCTCTACTTGAAGCCGCTGAAAGCATGGGGTCATTCGGATTTAAGCGTATCGTAACGGTTGTTTTACCTCTCCTAGTTCCAACCTTACTAGCTGCTGCCCTACTTGTATTTATGAGAGCATTTTCAGACTTTGGAACACCTATGTTAATTGGTGAAGGATATCGGACTTTCCCCGTCTTGATTTATACTCAATTTATTAGCGAGGTTGGAGGAAATTCTGCTTTTGCATCTGCTTTAGCAATTATGGCGATTATCATTGCCTTGGCAATTTTCCTTATCCAAAAATACATCTCAAACCGCTACAGTTTCAGCATGAATTCGCTCCATCCAATTGAACCTAAAAAAACTACAAAAGGAAAAATGGCTGCCATTTATGCGACAGTCTACGGAATTATCTTGTTCTCTGTTCTACCTCAAGTCTACTTGATTTATACTTCTTTCCTAAAAACGTCAGGTATGGTATTTGTCAAAGGCTATTCTCTAAACAGTTACAAGGTAGCTTTCAATCGTATGGGATCTGCTATTTTCAATACCATTCGTATCCCTTTGATTGCCTTAGTTCTAGTTGTTCTATTTGCAACATTTATCTCCTACCTAGCCGTTAGAAAACGGAATTTGTTTACAAACTTAATTGACAGTCTCAGTATGGTCCCTTATATTGTACCAGGAACCGTTCTAGGGATTGCCTTCATTTCTTCCTTCAATACTGGTCTATTTGAAAGTGGATTTCTTATGATTACAGGGACTGCTTTCATCTTGATCATGTCCCTATCTGTCAGAAGATTGCCTTATACTATTCGCTCATCTGTTGCTAGCTTGCAACAAATAGCACCAAGTATTGAAGAAGCCGCTGAGAGCTTAGGAAGTAGTCGTCTCAATACCTTTGCCAAGATTACAACTCCAATGATGCTATCTGGTATTATTTCTGGAGCTATTCTATCTTGGGTCACAATGATTTCAGAACTCTCTACTTCTATCCTCCTCTACAATGTCAAAACAAGAACAATGACTGTAGCTATTTATACAGAAGTTCTCAGAGGAAATTACGGTGTTGCGGCAGCCTTGTCAACTATCCTAACTGTTCTAACAGTAGCTTCCTTGCTCTTGTTTATGAAAATCTCTAAAAGCAATAGCATTACACTTTAGTTTTCCCCATCAAAAACAGCCGAAAGGATTACCCTGGGCTGTTTTTTCTTATCTTGATATTCCTATCAAATCCTCAGTTCCTAGCAAGCAAGTCTAGACTGATTATACTCAATGAAAATCAAAGAGCAAACTAGGAAACTAGCAGCAGGTTGCTCAAAGCACTGCTTTGAGGTTGTAGATAAGACTGACGAAGTCAGCTCAAAACATGGTTTTGAGGTTGTAGATGAAACTGACGAAGTCAGTAACCATACATACGGCAAGACGACGTTGACGCGGTTTGAAGAGATTTTCGAAGAGTATTATTTTGCAATATAAAAAATTAGCCCACACTTGGAGCTAACTTCTATAGATTGTTTGTCTCTTCCATCTTCTCCCGTCCTAGTTCTCGGTAACTACGGTCACCGACAACTTCTACGCTAAACTGACCGTCCTCATATTCAAGAATCGTCACGCTACCATTATCTAGACCATGCGGATGCATACCATTAATCAGATAAACAATGGTTCCAATGGTCATTCCGTGGCTCACGACAAGAGCATTGCCCCCACCTTGTTCTTCCATTTCTTTGGCAATCGCTTCAAAACCTTCCTTAATTCGACCACTGAGTTTTTCCCAACTTTCAGCCCAACCAGCTGTATCAACCTCTACCAAGCCCTCAGCCAGTTCAGCATAAGACAATTGGTGAACGTGATCCACATTAAAGATACGAGGAATAATGCCCATGAAAAGATCGCCATCGTAAGCTCCGTCAAAGCTACCAAAACACCATTCTCTGATACGCTTGTCCATGCGATAGGGGATTTCCCCCTGCAAGCCAAGTTCTTTAAGAATGATTCCCATAGTCTGAATGGTGCGCCCAGAATCACTGGAATAAGCGCGCTCAAACTGCAAACCAGATTCTCGCAAACCGATTCCTAATTCTTGAATCCCTCGCTCACCTTCAGCTGTTAAGGGAGTATCGCTCCAACCTTGCGCGCGACCAATCGCATTAAACATAGTCCTACCATGACGTACCAAATACAATCGTACTTTTACCATTTTCCGTCCTCCATTTGCTTCTATTATATCATGGATGATAAAACAAAAGCCACCCATACAGGCGACTTTTGCAGGAGATTATTATGAAAAAGTTTAGGAGGTCTATTAAATAAAGATATTAGATGAAAATCAAATTCAAACTAAATCAGAGTTATCTGTTTCAAATAATATTAGGAGGTCTTTATTTAATGATTATAGTATACACAGCTAACCTTAAATAGAACTTAAAATTTCTCCTATTTTCTTAATTTTTAAAACTATGAATTGGTGCTGGGATTTGTCCTCCACGAGAGATAAAATCAACAGACGAAGCTCCATTGACTTTCATTACTGGAGCTGTACCAAGAAGACCACCAAACTCAATCATATCGCCTTCTTTTCCTTTGGGAATGATACGTACAGCTGTTGTTTTCATGTTAATGGCACCAATTGCAGCCTCATCCGCAATCATAGCCGCAATGGTTTCAGCTGGTGTATCTTCTGGAATAGCAATCATATCCAAACCAACAGAACAGATAGCTGTCATGGCCTCTAGTTTTTCTAAATTAAGAGAGCCATTTTGCACTGCAGCAATCATCCCCTCATCCTCAGAAACAGGGATAAAGGCACCAGACAAACCACCGACTTGGTTGCAGGCCATAACTCCGCCCTTCTTAACTTGGTCATTCAAGAGAGCCAAGGCAGCCGTCGTTCCGTGCGTTCCAACTGTTTCTAGTCCCATTTCCTCAAGGACACGTGCCACAGAGTCTCCAACCGCAGGGGTTGGCGCCAAACTCAAGTCTACAATACCAAACTCCACACCCAGTCTCTCGCTGGCCATCTGACCAACCAATTGACCGATACGAGTGATTTTAAAGGCAGTCTTCTTGACTGTTTCTGCTACTACATCAAAGCTCTCTCCACGAACTTTTTCCAAGGCACGCTTGACCACACCAGGACCAGAAACCCCTACATTGATGATAACATCTGCTTCCCCAACACCGTGGAAAGCACCTGCCATAAACGGATTGTCCTCAACAGCATTAGCAAATACAACCAACTTAGCTGCACCCATATCAGATAGATTAGCCGTTTCCTTGATAATTCGTCCCATATCTGCTACAGCGGTCATATTAATACCAGACTTGGTTGAACCGATATTGACTGACGAGCAGACCTTGTCCGTTTCAGCCAAAGCACGAGGAATAGAATTGATGAGAATCTCATCTCCCTTTTGATAACCCTTTTGTACCAAGGCAGAAAAACCGCCGATAAAGTCCACACCGATTTCTTTTGCAGCCTTATCAAGCGCTTTTGCCAAAACTACGTAGTCTTTCGCATCTGTCGCAGCCCCAATCAGAGAAATAGGAGTCACCGATACACGCTTATTAACGATTGGAATTCCTAACTCCGCTGCAATTTCGTCACCAACAGCCACTAAATTAGCTGCCTTGGTCGTAATCTTTTGATAAATTTTCTCCGCAGCACGATTGATATCTGGATCGATACAGTCCAAAAGGGAAATCCCCATGGTAATAGTTCTGATATCGAAGTTTTGCTCCTCAATCATGGCGATGGTTTCAGTAACTTGTCTAATATCCATGTGCACCTCCTAGATATTATACATAGCTTCGAAAATCGCTGCACTCTGAATATTAATTTTCACATTCAAAGTTTGTCCAAAAGCTTCAAATTCATTACGAAGATAAGTAAAGTCTTGCTTTTCATCACTTGAGACGACAGCCATCATCGTGAAATATTCATCCAAGACAGTTTGAGAAATATCATCAATGTTCAAACCCAATTCTGCAATTTTACCAGAAACACCTGCAACAATTCCAGATTTATCTTTACCAACAACAGTTATAATCGCTTTCATAAGCAAACTCCAATTCTTCTTTTAATAGGAAACCTGAACATTAAACAGGATTCTTTTCAATTAGTATAGCATAATTCTAACGAAAATACTCAAAAACGCCTGCTTACCAAGTTGTTCTTAAGAAAAAAACAATTTCGTAAACAAGCGTCTACTATCCCAACTTATGATGAGTGTTTCCGCTAGGACCGAAATCCTAGCGGTAGACCAGAGCTAGACTAAGAGCACAAGACTCCATCATCATAACACTCAACAAAATTGATGATTTTATACTAATTCGATGATCGCCATTGGCGCTGCATCACCACGACGTGGTTCAGTTTTAAGGATACGAGTGTATCCACCGTTACGTTCAGCATAACGAGGTGCGATTTCTGAGAACAATTTTTGAAGTGCTGTAGTAGAAGTGTACTTATCAGTTGCTTCATCATAGTTTTCAGATGCGATTTCATTACGTACGAAAGCAGCTGCTTGACGACGTGCATGCAAATCACCACGTTTACCTAGAGTAATCATTTTTTCAACAGTTTTACGGATTTCTTTAGCACGAGCTTCAGTTGTCACGATTGATTCGTTGATCAAAAGGTCAGTTGTCAAATCGCGAAGCATTGCTTTACGTTGTGAGCTAGTGCGTCCTAGTTTACGGTAAGCCATGTATTCCTCCTTTATTTATCTTTTAATCCAAGACCCAAATCAATGAGTTTGAGTTTCACTTCTTCCAAACTCTTGCGTCCAAGATTTCGTACTTTCATCATCTCTGCTTCAGATTTTTCTGTCAAATCATGCACAGTATTGATACCGGCACGTTTCAAACAGTTGTATGAACGCACAGACAAGTCCAGTTCCTCAATCGTACGATCCAAAATACGGTCGTCAGATTCAGTATCAGCTTCTTTCATCACTTCAGTTGATTTAGCAATCTCAGTAAGATTTGTAAACAAATCAAGATGTTCTGTCAAAATACGTGCTGAAAGCCCTAAAGCATCTTCTGGAATAATTGTTCCATTTGTCAAGATTTCAAGGGTTAATTTGTCAAATCCATCATTGCTACCTACACGGGCAGGTTCCACTTGATAGTTGACTTTGGTAACTGGTGTATAAATAGAATCTACAGCAAGTGTCCCAACTGGTGCATTATCCTTTTTATTTTCATCAGCAGGTACATATCCACGACCACTGTTAACAGTCATAGTCGCTTTTAGGGAAGAACCTTCACCGATTGTAAAGAGATAATGTTCTGGATTTACAATTTCAATATCGCTATCTGTCAAAATGTCTCCAGCTGTTACTTCAGCAGGACCTTCAACATCCAGTTCGATGATTTTTTCGTCTTCAACGTACGATTTCACTGCAATTCCTTTAATGTTCAGAATGATTTGCATCACGTCTTCACGAACACCTGGAACTGTGTCAAACTCATGTAACACACCATCAATATTGATAGATGTTACAGCTGCTCCTGGTAGAGAAGCTAGAAGTACACGACGAAGAGAGTTACCAAGAGTTGTACCGTAGCCACGTTCAAGTGGTTCGATTACAAACTTGCCATAATCTTTATTTTCATCAATTTTTGTTATATTTGGTTTTTCAAACTCGATCATTTAGTTACTCCCTCTTAAACGAAAAGCAGTGTAATGCGATGATTATACACGGCGACGTTTTGGAGGACGAGCACCATTGTGTGGCACTGGAGTCACATCACGAATTGCTGTTACTTCAAGACCAGCGGCAGCAAGCGCACGAATAGCTGACTCACGACCAGAACCTGGACCTTTTACAGTAACTTCAACTGATTTAAGACCGTGTTCTTGTGCAGATTTAGCAGCAGCTTCTGAAGCCATTTGAGCAGCAAATGGTGTAGATTTACGAGAACCTTTAAAACCAAGTGCACCTGCTGATGACCAAGCAATTGCATTCCCATGCACATCAGTAATCATAACAATAGTGTTATTAAATGTAGCGTGAATATGAGCAATACCAGATTCGATATTCTTTTTCACACGACGTTTACGTGTTGGTTTAGCCAAGATTTTTACCTCCTTATTTTATTTTATTTTTTCTTACCTGCAATCGCAACAGCTTTACCTTTACGAGTGCGAGCATTGTTTTTAGTGTTTTGTCCACGAACTGGAAGTCCACGACGGTGACGGATACCACGGTATGAACCGATTTCCATCAAACGTTTGATGTTCAAGTTTACTTCACGACGAAGGTCACCTTCAACTTTGATTGCGTCAACTTCACGACGGATAGCATCTTCTTGATCAGATGTAAGATCACGAACACGAATATCTTCTGAAACTCCAGCAGCTGCTAAAATTTTCTTAGATGTTGGAAGTCCGATACCATAGACATAAGTCAATGAAACTACTACGCGTTTGTCATTTGGAATGTCAACTCCAGCAATACGAGCCATGTTTTCTCCTTTCTATCTTATCCTTGACGTTGTTTGTGTTTTGGATTTGCTGGGCAAATTACCATAACACGACCATTACGACGAATTACTTTACAGTATTCGCAAATTGGTTTGACCGATGGTCTTACTTTCATTTTTATCCCTCCAAGTCTTTCGATTATTTAAAGCGGTATGTGATACGCCCACGTGTCAAATCATACGGACTCATCTCCACTGTAACACGATCTCCCGCTAAAATACGAATATAGTTTTTACGAATTTTACCAGAAACTGTTGCTAAAATCTGATGTCCATTTTCAAGTTCAACCGTAAACATTGCATTCGGCATTGTATCAACTACTTTGCCTTCAACTTCAATCACATCGTCTTTTGCCACGCAAAAGCACCTCCATAAATTTCGATTCGATGCCTCTAGACACAGAGACAACAATTATAAGTCAGACTATCTCAGTATAACATTTGTAGCGGATTTTTGCAAGTATGAAAAACGCTTTATTTCAAATTTGTCAATACTTTTTCGATATCTGCGAAGACATCATTGATATCTTGATTACCTTCGATGTCATGAACCAAACCTTTAGCACGGTAGTGAGCAATGATTGGTTCTCCTTGAGCAATATTAACATCCAAACGACGTTTTACTGTCTCAGGCTTATCATCTTCACGTTGGTAGTAATCTTCTTCTTTATAGTCAACTGGTGGGTTAAAGACCTTGTGGAAAGTTTCTCCAGTTACGCGGTGGATGATACGGCCACTCAAACGCTCCAAGAGGCTATCTGGATTCACCTCAATATTGATGACACCCTCTAGTTCAATACCAAGTTCAGCCAATGTTTTGTCCAAGGCATGTGCTTGTTCAATTGTACGTGGATAACCATCCAACAAGAATCCTGTTTCTTTAATATCATCTTGTGAAAGACGTTCTTTTACGATTCCATTTGTAACTTCGTCAGGAACCAATTCACCCTTGTCAATGTATGACTTAGCAAGAACACCCATTTCAGTTTGATTTGCCATTGCAGCACGGAACATATCACCTGTTGAGATATGTGCAACATGGAATTGTTCTACGATTTTTGCTGCTTGAGTTCCCTTACCTGCACCAGGTAAGCCCATAATCAAAAGATTCATGATCTGATCTCCTTATTTTATTTTTAAATAGAAGCAAAAAATCTTTTCACCCCTATTTAAAAACAAAATAGAAGAGGGGAGACCAAACTCTCACTAATGTTAGAGTTAAACCTCCACTCCCTCAGCATTTACTGGCTCAGTAAATACTTTTATTCTGTTCTGTCCATGAAACCAACATACTTACGTTTCAACAGGTAACCTTCCAATTGTTTGATTCCTTCAATACCTGTAGAGATAATGATCAAAAGACTAGTTCCTCCAAAAGCAACTGCCTCTGAAAGTCCGAAAACATCTTTTGCTACGATCGGTAAAATAGAAATCACACCAAGGAAGAGAGAACCAACAGTTGCAAGACGACGAAGAAGTTTAGACATATATTCTTCTGTACCTTTACCAGGACGAACTCCGTGGATATAGGCACCGCTCTTTTGTAGGTTCTCTGCCGCTTTTTCAGGATTAATCTGTACAAACGTATAGAAGAATGTAAAGAGAATAATCAACAAAGCATACATGGCAATACCAGTTGGTGAAGTTGTTGCCAGCATTTCTTGTGCTGTTCTTACCCAAGCCCAATCATGGCCTGTAGCGCTCAAAAACTGAAGAATAGCCGCAGGCGCTGCAGTAATCGAACTTGCAAAGATAACAGGGATAACTCCAGCAGGGTTTACCTTCAAAGGAAGGTAAGAGCTAGATGGAGCACCTTGTGCAACCTTAGTATATTGGATTGGAATTTTGTATTCTGCTTGTTGAACATAAGTTGTAAAATAAATGATCAACAATACAGTAATAATCAAAATGATTACGAAAATGATAGATGAGTTGATACGGCTACTTGGGACGTTCACAAAGTAGTCCACATAGATGCCCTGAATCATCTCTGGAATTGATGCAACAATCCCGGCAAAGATAATCATAGAAACACCATTTCCGTATCCCTTATCTGTAATTTGCTCTCCCAACCAAGTCACAATCATACTACCAGCTGTTAAGATGATACCAATCATGATAAAGACTTGTGGTGTAAGAGCTGTTTTCAACAATTGAGCTCCAGCCAAAGTATTAAAACCAGCTGTAATCCCGATAGATTGTACAAAAGCTAGAACAAGAGCAATATAACGAGTAGCTTGATTTAATTTTCTTCGACCTACTTCCCCTTGTTTACCCCACTCTACAAACTTGGGTAAAATATCCATTTGCAAGAGTTGGACAACGATAGAGGCCGTAATGTAGGGGCTAACACCAAGAGCAAAAACTGAGAAGTTTTTCATGGCATTCCCTGAGACCAAGCTCAACATGTTTAAGAAGGATAATCCACTTAAAGCATTCAAGCTATTGGCATTCACACCAGGAACTGTAATACTAGTTCCGATACGAAAGACCAAAACGATAAAAATTGTAAATAAAATTTTTGATCGAACCTGCTTGACTTTAAGAGCTTCTCTTAATAATTTAAAAAACATAGGTCACCTCTCTTAGATGACTTCTACTGAACCACCTTTAGCAGTGATAGCTTCTTCAGCTGATTTAGAGAATTTAGCTGCTTTCACAGTCAATTTCTTAGTCAACTCACCGTTACCAAGAACTTTAATACCTGATTTTTCAGCTTTAACAATTCCTGCTTCGATAAGAACAACTGGAGTAACTTCAGCACCATCTTCAAAGACGTTCAATTGGTCAAGGTTGACAATTGCGTATTCTTTAGCGTTGATGTTAGTGAATCCACGTTTTGGAAGACGACGGAACAATGGAGTTTGTCCACCTTCAAAACCAAGGCGAACTCCGCCACCGCTACGAGCTTTTTGACCTTTTTGACCACGACCAGATGTTTTACCGTTACCTGATGAAGTACCACGACCAACGCGGTTACGTACTTTACGAGAACCTTCTGCAGGTTTCAATTCATGAAGTTTCATTTTTATTTTCTCCTCTTTTGTAAAATGCTAGCGCCGATAAGGGAGAAAAGGTTGTCTCCCCCATCAACTCGCCTATACGACGTCATCATAGATGACTATATCTAGTTTTAGGGGATGGTATACTGCACATCCCCTAAAAATTCATTAGTTTACTTCTTCAACTGTTACCAAGTGAGATACTGCTGTGATCATACCACGGATAGCAGCGTTATCTTCTTTAATAACAGAGCTGTTCAATTTGCCAAGTCCAAGTGCTACAACAGTTTTACGTTGTGATGGAATGCGTCCGATTGGAGACTTAGTCAAAGTAATTTTAATTTGAGCCATTTTATCCCCTTTCTTATGCCAAATCAGAAACTGAAATACCACGAAGGGCAGCAACTTCTTCAGCGCGTTTCAATTGTTTCAAACCTTCAACAGTTGCACGAACAATGTTGATTGGAGTGTTAGAACCAAGTGATTTAGATGTAATATCTGCCACACCTGCCAATTCCACAACGGCACGAACTGCACCACCAGCGGCAACTCCAGAACCTTCTACAGCAGGTTTCAACAATACCTTAGCTCCACCGAATTCTGAAAGAACTTCGTGTGGGATTGTTGTTCCAACCATAGGAACTTCGATCAAGTTTTTCTTAGCATCATCTACTGCTTTACGGATTGCTTCTGGAACTTCTTGAGCTTTACCAGTACCAAATCCTACGCGACCGTTGTGGTCACCAACAACAACAAGAGCTGCGAAACGAAGACGACGTCCACCTTTAACAACTTTTGTAACACGGTTGACAGCAACTACGCGTTCTTCTAATTCAACTGCATTGTCTTTAAATGCCATTTTCTAGTGTCCTCCTATTAGAATTTCAATCCGTTTTCACGAGCTGCATCAGCCAAAGCTTTCACACGTCCGTGATATAGATATCCACCGCGGTCGAACACCACTTCTGAAATACCTTTAGCGTTTGCACGTTCTGCAACGAGTTTACCGACAGCAACGGCTTGTTCAGTTTTAGTTCCTTTTGAAACTTCTTTGTCAAGAGTTGAAGCACTTGCGAGCGTTACACCCGCTACGTCATCAATCACTTGAGCGTAGATGCCTGTATTAGAACGGAATACGTTCAAACGTGGGCGATCAGCAGTTCCAGAGAGTTTTCCGCGAACGCGACGGTGGCGTTTTTGGCGGAGTTTGTTTTTATCTGGTTTTGAAATCACAGTTTTCACCTCTTTAGTTTTAAATCGTGTGCTATGCACAAAGTTGGAAAATAGGTTGGTGGTTGAGAATCAACCACTCAACATTATTTACCTGTTTTACCTTCTTTACGGCGAACGAATTCACCAACGTAACGGATACCTTTACCTTTATATGGTTCTGGTGAACGAAGGCTACGTACGTAAGCAGCTGTTTGACCAACTACTTCTTTTGAAATTCCGCTAACAACGATTGTTGTTGGGTTTGGAAGTTCAAAAGTAATTCCTTCTGGAGCTTCAACTTCGTCTGGATGAGATTTACCAACAGCCAAAACAAGTTTAGATCCTTGAAGTTGTGCACGGTAACCAACCCCGCGCATTTCAAGTTCTTTCTTGAATCCTTCTGATACACCAACAACCATGTTGTTCAAAAGGGCACGAGTAGTTCCGTGGATAGTTTTCATTTCTTTTGAATCGTTTGGACGGTGAAGAGTTACTTCAGTACCTTCCACACGAATTTCAATATCTTTTGAGAACTCACGAGTAAGTTCTCCTTTAGGTCCTTTTACAGTTACAACGTTGTCATTGTTAGTGAGTTCAACACCAGCAGGCAACACGATAACTTTATTACCAATACGTGACATGTTTATTTTCTCCTGTTAAATTGTCAGGCCAGAACGGCCAGTTTTCACGGGGTTAAATCGATTTCTCGATTTGAAGGGACATTTAGGTTTCAATTTCAAAGTGAATCTAGGCAGAGTCTCGCAGGCATAACTTTGGGTTAGGCAAGAGACGATAACGAAGAGTCACAAAGAAATTGGGAGCTAAATATTACCAAACGTAAGCGATAACTTCTCCACCAACATTCTTTTGGCGTGCTTCTTTATCAGTAAGCAAACCTTCAGAAGTTGAAAGGATAGCAATTCCAAGTCCGTTAAGAACTTTTGGAAGGTCTTCACGTTTTTTGTAGACACGAAGTCCTGGTTTAGAAACACGTTTCAAGTTAGTGATAACTTTTTCACCGTTTGGTCCGTATTTAAGGAATACACGGATGATGCCTTGTTTGTCATCTTCGATGATTTCAACGTTTTTTACAAAACCTTCACGTTTAAGGATTTCAGCAATCCCTTTTTTGATGTTTGATGCAGGTACTTCAAGTACTTCGTGTTTAGCTTGGTTAGC
>CAKQBM010000008.1 GCA_934216185.1 uncultured Streptococcus sp.
AAAGAAGTAACAGCAGGTGTCAATGGAGAAACTGTTAAAACAACTACTTATGAACTAAACCCAACAACAGGTGAAGTGACTGCAAATGAACCAACAACAGCAACAACAGACCCTGTTACACGTGTTGTAAAACGTGGTACACAACCAAAAGTAGAAAGAACAGACATTCCATTCCCAACTCGTTACGAACGTGATGATTCAGTTCCAGAAGGAACAGAAAAAGAAGTAACAGCAGGTGTCAATGGAGAAACTGTTAAAACAACTACTTATGAACTAAACCCAACAACAGGTGAAGTAACTGCAAATGAACCAACGACGAAAACAACAGACCCTGTAACTCGTGTTGTTAAACGTGGTACACAACCGAAATCAGGAGAAACACCAGAGACTCCACAACCAAAACCAGGAGAAACACCGGAGACTCCACAACCTGAAACAGGAATCAATGTTATTCCACCAACACCTAGAATTGTGGAACGTTCAGGTGGAAATACTGTGGAAGTTGAAGTACCGAATAAAGACGCGGATACATTATCTATTACATTTACAAAACGAAATAGTGCTGAGAAAGAAACAATCGTTACTAAAAAAGATAATGGTACGTGGATGATTGAAAAAGCTCCAAAAGGAGTTACAATCAATCCAACAAACGGTCTTGTTTATATTCCAAGTAAGCAAATCGAACCAAAAACATCTGTAGATACGCAAACAAAACATAAATACAAACAAAGTAAGATTGTTAGTGTTATGCCGAATATCCTTGATTTACCTAAATTTGAAGGAACGACAGAATGGATTGACGTAAATGGAAAAGTATTAAAACGTCCTGAAAAAGGTGTTCATGAGAAAGAGAAATTTGCTAGTTATGTTTGGTTAGAAAGTATCCTTAAAGGAGATAAAATTACACACATCTACTTTGAAGGAACACCATCAGTAGATAAACCAGAATATAAGATTACAGTATGGTTTGATGAAGATGGTAATCCAATAAAACCAGAAAAACCTGGAACTCATGAATCAGGAAATATTCCTGGATATCGATTGATTACAACTGCAACAAAAGATGGTGTTACAATTCATAAATTTGAGAAAGTAGCGAATGGAACTCCAATTTTACCAGAAAGCCCAACTAGTCATCCAATGACTCCATCAAGTTCGCCATCAACTTCAACGCCAGAAAAACCAAACAAAGCTCAAACTCCAAGTCCAGAACAGGATGCAAGCCCAGCACCATCTAAAGTTTCAGAACAAAAAGGTGAAGCAGTGGCTACAGCTACATCAGAAAAGACAGTAGATAGTGTAACATCTACGAAAACATCTGATAAAGCAGAGTTGCCAAACACAGGTACAGAAGCGAATGCTAACCTTGCAGCACTTGGACTCCTTGGAGCCCTAAGTGGATTTGGACTTCTTGCTCGCAAGAAAAAAGAAGACTAAAAACTCAGGCTCTTTGTCAACTGTAGCAGGTTGAGAAAAGCTAAGATTAAGAAGAGGCTGAGAAAAAAGCCTCTCAAATCAGAAAAACGCATAGTATCAGGTATTGAAAAACTTGAGACTATGCGTTTTATTGTGGGAAGATTTACTTCATTTTTTCCGGAAGTTGAGTTTTTGGTCCAGTCTCTTTAAATTATATGTTATCTTAAATTCAGAATAGAGCATTATAACTTATAAAACATTGCTAGAAATTGATTCGACTTTACTATCCTATTTGTTCAGAGTTTATTTCATTTTGCTATAAAGTTTGAGATTTCTTTTGTTTTTTCTACTCTTTTTCCGAATAAATAGATAGAAGCATCAAATCTAGTAAACCTAGATTAAAAAATGTGCTATAATGAAAGGAGAAGAAATATGACCTTACGTCATCCGGGCATCAGCCCAACCAATGACTTGGTTGCTAAAAAAATCTTTAGCAATCCAGAAATCACTTGTCAATTTATTCGCGATATGTTGGACTTGCCAGCCAAAAATGTAACTATTTTGGAGGGAAGTAACATTCACGTCTTGCCATCCCTGCCTTACTCGGCTCAGGATTTCTATACCAGTATAGACGTCTTGGCGGAGTTAGATAATGGAACGCAAGTTATCATCGAAATTCAAGTTCATCATCAGAATTTTTTCATTAATCGTTTGTGGGCTTATCTATGTAGTCAGGTCAATCAAAATCTTGAAAAAATTCGCCAACGAGAAGGTGATACCCACCAGAGCTACAAGCATATCGCACCAGTATACGCTATTGCTATCGTGGACAGCAACTACTTCTTGGACGACTTGGCTTTTCACAGTTTTAGCATGCGCGAGGACACGACAGGTGAAGTTTTAACCATCACAAACAATGGACAAGAAAACCATTTGGTCAAGATGGCATTCTTGGAACTAAAAAAATATAGAGAAACCAGCAAAGATAGCATTCGCAAACCATGGTTGGAGTTTTTCGGGAACAAACCCTTTACCCAGCAACCCGAGCGAGTTATCAGCCAGGCAGACCAACTGCTAGACTATAAGAGCTGGTCCGAGGAGGACAGGAAAATGTTTAGTCAACTACGTATGCGCGAAGAACAGGCCTTGTTAGCACAGGACTATGCCTTGGAAACAGCTAGAGCGGAGGGAGTTGAACAAGGGTTGGAACGTGGGAAAGTTGAAGGTGGTTTTGCGATGTTAGCAAATCTAGTCCGTCAAGGTCTGCTGCCATCTGAGGTTGCCAGTCAGCAGTTGGGTATGACTGTGGCTGAGTTTGAGGCGCTATTGAAAGACCATCACAAATAAGGACTAAAAAAATACAGAGAAACCAGCAAAGACAAGGTTCGCAAGCCCTTTACTCAACAACCTGAGCGAGCCATCAGCCAGGCAGACCAACTGCTGGACTATAAAAGCTGGTCCGAGGAGGACAGGAAAATGTTTAGTCAACTACGTATGCGTGAAGAACAAGCCTTGTTAGCACAGGACTATGCCTTGGAACAAGCTGAAGAAAAGGGTATTGAACGTGGAAAACTGCTTGCTTTTTTAGATGTGGTTCGTAAGCATCTTTTGACATCTGAGGTTGCCAGTCAGCAGTTGGGTATGTCAGTATCTGAGTTTGAGGCGCTATTGTAAACGAGTAAAAATGTTTTACCAGCTATCTTGCAAAATAAATAGAGTTTCTAATCCAAATGTTTTTTAATACCAAGCATAAGCAGAGCCGGTTTTTCTAGGATATTTGGGTTAAGACTTACGATTATCTTGAATGCCTTAGGGAAACATGCTATACTACTTGTATGATTATTTTACAAGCTAATAAAATTGAACGTTCTTTTGCAGGAGAGGTTCTTTTTGATAATATCAATCTGCAAGTTGATGAACGAGATCGGATTGCTCTTGTTGGGAAAAATGGTGCAGGTAAGTCTACTCTTTTGAAGATTTTAGTTGGAGAAGAGGAGCCAACTAGGGGAGAAATCAATAAGAAAAAAGATATTTCTCTGTCTTATCTAGCCCAAGATAGCCGTTTTGAGTCTGAAAATACCATCTACGATGAAATGCTTCATGTCTTTGATGATTTGCGTCGAACCGAGAAACAACTTCGTCAGATGGAGTTGGAGATGGGTGAAAAGTCTGGTGATGATTTGGATAAACTGATGTCAGATTATGATAGCTTATCTGAGAATTTTCGCCAAGCAGGTGGCTTCACCTATGAAGCTGATATCCGAGCGATTTTAAATGGATTCAAGTTTGATGAATCTATGTGGCAGATGAAAATTGCTGAGCTTTCTGGCGGCCAAAATACTCGCTTGGCTCTAGCCAAAATGCTTCTTGAAAAACCAAATCTCTTGGTCTTGGACGAGCCAACCAACCACTTGGATATTGAAACTATTGCTTGGCTAGAGAATTACTTGGTAAACTATAGTGGCGCCCTCATTATCGTCAGCCACGACCGTTATTTCTTGGATAAGGTTGCGACGATTACGCTGGATTTGACCAAGCATTCCTTGGATCGCTATGTGGGCAATTACTCTCGTTTTGTTGAGTTGAAGGAGCAGAAGCTAGCTACTGAGGCAAAAAACTATGAAAAGCAGCAGAAGGAGATCGCTGCTCTGGAAGACTTTGTTAACCGCAATCTAGTCCGAGCTTCAACGACCAAACGTGCCCAATCTCGCCGTAAACAACTGGAAAAAATGGAGCGTTTGGACAAGCCTGAAGCTGGTAAGAAAGCAGCCAACATGACCTTCCAGTCTGAGAAAACGTCTGGTAATATCGTTTTGACAGTTGAAAATGCGGCTATTGGCTATGATGGGGAAATATTGTCAGAGCCTATCAACCTAGACCTTCGTAAGATGAATGCTGTTGCCATCGTTGGTCCAAATGGTATCGGCAAGTCAACCTTTATCAAGTCTATTGTGGACCAGATTCCGTTTATCAAGGGAGAAAAGCGCTTTGGCGCTAATGTTGAGGTTGGATACTATGACCAAACCCAAAGCAAGCTGACACCAAGTAATACTGTATTGGATGAACTCTGGAATGATTTCAAACTGACACCTGAAGTTGAAATCCGCAATCGTCTAGGTGCCTTCCTTTTCTCAGGAGATGATGTTAAAAAATCAGTTGGCATGCTGTCTGGGGGCGAAAAAGCTCGTTTGCTTTTGGCTAAATTGTCTATGGAAAATAACAACTTTTTGATTCTGGACGAGCCGACCAACCACTTGGATATTGATAGCAAGGAAGTGCTAGAAAATGCCTTGATTGACTTCGACGGAACTCTTCTATTTGTCAGTCACGACCGTTACTTTATCAATAGTGTGGCAACTCATGTACTGGAATTGTCTGAGAATGGCTCGACTCTCTACCTTGGAGATTACGATTACTATGTTGAGAAGAAAGCAGAAGTAGAAATGATTCAAACTGAGGAAGCTTCAGCTAGCAATCAAGAAAAAGAAGCAAGTCCAGTTAATGATTACCAAGCTCAGAAAGAAAGTCAAAAAGAAGTTCGTAAGCTCATGCGACAAATCGAAAATCTAGAAGCTGAAATCGAAGAGCTAGAAAGTCAAAGTCAAGTCATTTCTGAACAAATGTTGGAAACAAACGATGCAGGTAAACTAATGGAATTGCAGGCTGAGCTGGACAAAATTAGCCATCGTCAGGAAGAAGCTATGCTTGAGTGGGAAGAATTATCAGAGCAGGTGTAAAGATGGAACATCTTGGAAAAGTATTTCGTGAATTTCGAACAAGTGGAAATTATTCTTTAAAAGAGGCGGCAGGGGAATCCTGTTCAACTTCTCAGTTATCTCGCTTTGAGCTTGGGGAGTCTGATCTAGCAGTCTCACGGTTCTTTGAGATTTTGGATAACATTCATGTCACAATCGAAAATTTCATGGATAAGGCAAGGGATTTTCATAATCATGAACATGTTGCCATGATGGGGCAAATTATTCCGCTTTACTACTCAAATGATATTGCAGGTTTTCAAAAGCTTCAAGAAGAACAACTTGAAAAGGCTAAAAGTTCGACAAATCCCCTTTATTTTGAGCTGAACTGGATTTTGATGCAAGGTCTGATTTGTCAAAGAGATGCGACTTATGATATGAAGCAGGATGATTTGGATAAGGTAGCAGATTATCTTTTCAAAACAGAAGAATGGACCATGTATGAATTGATTCTTTTCGGGAATCTTTATAGTTTCTACGATGTAGACTATGTCACTCGGATTGGTAGAGAAGTTATGGAGAGGGAAGAATTTTATCAAGAGATTGGTCGCCATAAGAGATTGGTGTTGATTTTGGCCCTCAATTGTTACCAGCATTGTTTAGAGCATCTTTCTTTTGACAATGCAAGCTATTTTGAGGCTTATACAGAGAAGATTATTGGTAAAGGTATTAAGCTTTATGAGCGTAATGTTTTCCATTATTTAAAAGGTTTTGCCTTGTACCAAAAAGGAAAGTGTAAAGTAGGTTGTAAACAGATGCAAGAGGCCATGCATATTTTTGATGTGCTAGGTCTCCCAGAGCAAGTAGCCTATTATCAGGAACACTACGAAAAATTTGTCAAAGATTAATTTTCCCAAATAAGGGAAAAAAGAAAAAGCTCCTTTCGGTTTTGATACAATAGTTTCAAAATTTGAGAGGAGTTTTTATATGAATCGCTATGCACTACAGCTGATTAGTCGTGGAGCTGTTAACAAGATAGGGAATATGCTCTATGATTATGGAAATAGTGTCTGGTTGGCTTCCATGGGGACTATCGGACAGACAGTTTTAGGAATGTATCAGATTTCTGAGCTAGTCACATCTATTCTCGTCAATCCCTTTGGCGGAGTTATTTCAGACCGTTTTTCTCGTCGTAAGATTTTAATGACGGCAGATCTTGTTTGTGGGATTCTTTGTCTGGCTATTTCTTTTATAAGGAATGACAGCTGGATGATTGGCGCTTTGATTGTTGCTAACATTGTTCAGGCTATTGCTTTTGCCTTTTCTAGACCTGCAAATAAGGCCATTATCACAGAATTGGTAGAGAAGGATGAACTGGTCCTCTACAATTCTCGTTTGGAATTGGTGATGCAGGTTGTCAGTGTGAGTTCTCCTGTACTTTCTTTTCTGGTTTTACAATTTGCAAGTCTTCGTATTACCTTGGTATTAGATGCCCTTAGTTTTTTCCTCGCTTTTGGCTTGGTAGCCTTGCTTCCAAAGAAAGAAGAGAAGACTATGGGTGAGAAGAAACTTACATTCAACGTTATTTTTTCTGATATCAAGGAGGGAGTTCACTATATTGTGAAGCAAAAGGAAATCTTCTTTTTGTTAGTCATGGCTTCAAGTGTCAATTTTTTCTTTGCAGCTTTTAATTACCTCCTCCCCTTTTCAAATCAGCTTTATGGAGTTCAAGGTGCCTATGCCACTATTTTGACAATGGGTGCTATCGGATCTATTGTTGGGGCCCTACTAGCTAGTAAGATTAAAGCCAGTATGGAAATGCTTCTGTTTTCGTTGTCTCTGACTGGACTTGGGGTGATGATAATGGGATTTACCCTCCCCTCCTATCTTACTTTTTCAGGTAATTTCGTTTGTGAACTCTTTATGACGATTTTCAATATTCACTTTTTTACTCAAGTACAAACCAAGGTTGAAGGTGAATATCTGGGAAGAGTTCTCAGTTCGATTTATACCTTAGCTATACTATTTATGCCCCTAGCAACAGGTTTAATGACCTGGCTTCCAAGTGTTCATCTTTATTCTTTCTTGATTATTGGACTTGGAGTTGTCGTCTTATCCTTCTTAGCTCTGGGCTATGTTCGAACTCATTTTAAAAAAGAGATATAAGTCTGTTTGAGTTTTAAAAATAATTCCAATATAAGTGTTTTTCCGCCCTTCTCGTTTGTGAGGAGGGCTTAGTTTATGGTAAAATGGTCTTATGAATAAAAGAATGAATGAGTTAGTCGCCTTGCTCAATCGCTATGCGACTGAGTACTATACCAGCGACAATCCGTCGGTTTCAGATAGTGAGTATGACCGCCTTTACCGTGAGTTGGTTGAGTTGGAGGCTATCTATCCAGATCAAGTATTAGCAGACAGTCCGACCCATCGTGTTGGTGGCAAGGTTTTAGATGGTTTTGAAAAATACAGTCATCAGTATCCTCTTTATAGTTTGCAGGATGCTTTTTCACGTGAGGAGCTTGAAGCTTTTGATGCGCGTGTTCGTAAGGAAGTGGCTCATCCGACCTATATTTGTGAGCTGAAAATCGATGGCTTATCTATCTCGCTGACGTATGAAAAGGGGATTTTCGTTGCTGGGGCAACGCGTGGAGATGGTTCTGTTGGTGAAAATATTACAGAAAACCTCAAGCGTGTCAAGGACATTCCGTTAACTTTGCCAGAAGAACTAGATATCACAGTTCGTGGGGAATGTTACATGCCACGCGCTTCTTTTGACCAGGTTAACCAAGCTCGTCAAGAAAATGGAGAGCCTGAATTTGCTAATCCTCGTAATGCGTCGGCAGGCACCCTGCGACAGTTGGATACAGCAGTAGTTGCCAAGCGTAATCTTGCCACTTTCCTCTATCAAGAAGCCAGCCCTTCAACTCGTGATAGTCAAGAAAAAGTTTTGAAGCACCTAGAACAACTAGGTTTTGTGGTCAATCCTAAGCGAATTTTGGCTGAAAACATAGATGAAATCTGGGATTTTATTCAAGAAGTAGGACAGGAACGGGAAAATCTGTCTTATGATATCGATGGAGTGGTAATTAAGGTAAATGACCTAGCAAGCCAAGAAGAACTTGGTTTTACCGTTAAGGCTCCTAAGTGGGCAGTAGCCTACAAGTTCCCTGCTGAAGAAAAAGAAGCTCAACTACTCTCAGTTGACTGGACAGTTGGCCGTACTGGTGTTGTAACCCCGACTGCCAATCTAACACCAGTACAACTAGCTGGTACAACTGTTAGCCGTGCGACCCTGCATAATGTGGATTATATTGCTGAAAAGGATATTCGCAAAGACGACACAGTTATCGTCTATAAGGCTGGTGACATCATCCCTGCTGTTTTACGTGTGGTAGAGTCCAAACGGATTTCTGAAGAGAAACTAGATATCCCTACAAACTGTCCAAGTTGTGACTCTGACTTGTTGCACTTTGAAGATGAAGTGGCTCTCCGTTGTATCAATCCGCGTTGTCCTGCCCAAATCATGGAAGGCTTGATTCACTTTGCTTCTCGAGATGCTATGAATATTACAGGTCTTGGTCCATCAGTAGTTGAGAAACTCTTTTCTGCTAATCTGGTTAAGGATGTGGCGGATATTTACCGATTAAAAGAAGAAGATTTCCTCCTTTTAGATGGTGTCAAGGAAAGGTCTGCTGCTAAACTTTATCAGGCCATTCAAGCATCTAAGGAAAATTCTGCCGAGAAACTCTTGTTTGGACTAGGGATTCGCCATGTCGGAAACAAGGCCAGTCAGCTTTTACTTCAACATTTTCACTCGATTGAAAATCTGGCCCAGGCAGATCCAGAGGAAGTGGCTAGTATTGAAAGTTTGGGTGGTGTGATTGCCAAGAGTCTTCAGACTTATTTTGCGACAGAAGGCTCTGAAATTCTCCTAAGGGAATTAAAAGAAGCTGGGGTCAATCTGGACTATAAAGGTCAGACAGTAGTTGCGAATGCGGCCTTGTCAGGCTTGACCGTTGTATTGACTGGAAAATTGGAACGGCTCAAGCGCTCAGAAGCTAAAAGTAAACTCGAAAGTCTGGGTGCCAAAGTGACAGGTAGTGTTTCTAAAAAGACCGACCTCGTCGTTGCTGGTGCAGATGCTGGAAGTAAACTGCAAAAAGCACAAGAACTTGGTATCGAGGTTCGAGATGAAGCTTGGCTAGAAAGTTTGTAACAATGGCAGAAGAAAGAAAACGTGCGCGTTTAATTTATAACCCAACCTCAGGGCAGGAAATTATCAAGAAAAATATAGCAGAAGTGCTGGATGTTTTGGAAGATATTGGCTATGAAACCAGTGCCTTTCAAACGACTCCAGAACCTCTTTCGGCACAAAAAGAAGCCGAGAGAGCAACCAAAGCTGGTTTTGATTTGATTATTGCTGCAGGTGGTGATGGAACAATTAATGAGGTAGTCAATGGGGTTGCCTCACTCGATAAGAGGCCTCGGCTTGCCATCATCCCAACAGGTACGACTAATGATTATGCGCGTGCCCTAAAAATTCCAATGGGTGATCCTGTTAAGGCTGCTCAGATTATTGCTAAAAATGAGACCATTCGTATGGATATTGGACGAGCTTTTGGCGATAAATATTTTATTAATATTGCCGCTGCTGGAACCTTAACCGAATTGACTTACAGTGTTCCAAGTGAAGTCAAGACGCGTCTTGGTTATTTTGCCTATGTTGCTAAAGGCATTGAAATGTTTCCTAAGACCAAGGTTCGTCCAGTGAGAATCACACACGATCAGGGGGTCTTTGAAGGAGAGGTGTCCTTGATTTTTGTTGCCTTGACCAATTCCATTGGAGGGTTTGAGCAGTTAGCGCCTGATACCAAGTTAGACGATGGTAATTTTACTCTGATTTTGGTTAAGACAGACAAGCTATTTGATATGTTGGGCTTATTGATACAGGCCATTAATGGTGGTCAGCACGTCTCAGATGTCAATATCGAATACCTCAAAACGAGCAAACTACGTTTAGAAGTTTTAGATGACCAAGAACCATTTATGCTGAACCTAGATGGGGAATATGGTGGAGATACCCCAGTTGCACTTCAAGTCTGCCATCATCACATCGAATTTTTTGTCAATCGAGACGAGATTGGTCAAGAATTTATTAGTGAAATAGAAACAAATTAAAAAAAGGAAAAATAAAAATGTATAACTACCCTATGCGCATTCATTACCATCGCAAGAATGGTGAATACGACACTTGCTCTTTTGTAAAGAGTAAGGATCAACGAATTGATTTACTAACTTATAAAGAAGATTATTTTGGCGCCTTATTTAGTTTTGAACACCCAAGCGTTCATCCCTTAGAAAGCTTGAATTT
The DNA here is from genome assembly GCA_934216185.1 of uncultured Streptococcus sp. Taxonomy (GTDB): domain Bacteria; phylum Bacillota; class Bacilli; order Lactobacillales; family Streptococcaceae; genus Streptococcus. The sequence continues at coordinate 10,483 of CAKQBM010000008.1, forward strand.
TGTGGTTCATACAGGTCAAACTAGTAAAGAATATGCTATCCGTTTTAATCACTATCCCCTATTAACAGAGATCTGGATTTTGGAAGGCGATGATCGGATTTATTACTCTGAAAATCCTGCTATTGCCAGTCCTTTCTATAAAAATCAAAATCCTTTTGCCTTTGATAAGGCTATTAACAGTGCTAGTTTCGACCACCACTGGGGTTACCAAGGGGAATTGGGGTGCCATGTAGAGGACAATCAGGCTCATTTTTCCCTCTGGTCACCTACAGCGACAGCAGTGCAAGTTGTCGTTTATGAAACAGCTGCTAATGATGCACCTGTTTGGAAAACTTTTGAGATGGAGCGAGGGAATAGCTACTCCTATAATCATAAGGACAATACTATTGGTGTCTGGAGTTTGGATGTTGAGGAAGATTTGACTGGTAAGGCTTATCAGTATCAAGTCCAATTCCCTCATCACCAAACACTAACACGCGACCCTTACACCATTGCGACCAGTCCTGACGGCAAACGTTCAGCTATTCTGAGCCATGCAGAAAAGCAAGTTGCAAACTTCGAGGTTAAGCATGGTTCTGAGGCTACTTGGCGCTTGGCAAATCCATGTAAGGCAGTTATTTGTGAAATGCACATTCGTGATTTGACCCAATCACCGACCTCAGGTGTGGATGAACATCTTCGAGGAACTTTCTTGGGTGCTGCTCAGACTGGAACGGTTAACCAGTACGGTCAGTCAACTGCTTTTGATCACATCAAGAAGCTGGGCTACAATTATGTTCAGTTGCAACCAATTGCAGACCGTCATAAAGAATACGATGAGGATGGGAATGTAACCTACAACTGGGGTTATGACCCACAAAACTATAACGCGCCAGAAACTAGTTTTTCAACTAATCCAGATGATCCAGCTCAGGTCATTCGCGACTTGAAGACCATGGTTCAAGCTTACCACAATGCGGGTATTGGTGTCATTATGGATGTGGTCTATAACCATACCTTCTCAGTAGTTGATGCACCTTTCCAAACAACTGTCCCTGATTACTATTATCGTATGAATCCAGATGGTACCTTCCAGAATGGAACGGGTGTTGGAAATGAAACAGCCAGTGAACACGAAATGTTCCGCAAGTACATGATTGATTCTCTTCTATACTGGGTGCAGGAATACAATATTGACGGCTTCCGTTTTGACTTGATGGGGATTCATGATGTCAAGACCATGCAGATGATTCGTCAGAGCTTGGATGAAATCGACCCTAACATTATCCTCTATGGAGAAGGATGGGATATGGGAACAGGTCTTGCCCCTTATGATAAGGCTAAGAAAGACAACGCCTACGAAATGCCAAATATTGGTTTCTTTAATGACAATCAGCGTGATGCCGTCAAAGGGGGAGAAGTTTATGGTGCTATCAAGTCAGGTTTTGTTAGTGGTGCTGCGACAGAGCCAATTCTAGCTAAAGCAATCTTAGGAAGTCGTGAATTAGGAACCTATACACATCCAAATCAGGTGCTTAACTATGTGGAAGCCCATGACAATTACAATCTTCACGATTTATTGGCAACTCTTCATCCAGACCAAAGTTCAGAACAAATCATGCGTAAGGTTGAGACAGCCACAGCCATGAATCTGCTCATGCAGGGTATGGCCTTTATGGAAATCGGTCAAGAATTTGGTCGTACCAAACTGGTTGCGACTGGTGAAAATGGTGAGTTGACCCATGATGATAGAGAGCGTGCGATGAATAGCTATAATGCTCCTGACAGTGTGAACCAAGTCAACTGGAACTTGATTAATGAGCGTCAAGACAGTATTGAATTTATTCGTCAAGTCATCCGATTGAAGACAAGAACTGGTGCCTTTTCTTACTCTAGCTATGATGAAATTTACCATCATGTCTTTGTGCATTCTGCGATTGAACATAGTGGCTGGCTTGTCTACGAGGTTCATGGGGAAGAACATTTATTGATCGTTATTAATGTTAAAGGTGCATCTCACCAATTTGAAAATGCAGGAAATTTAGAAATATTGGTAACCAATAGTCGCTCAAAAGAAGACAATGTTTTAGATGATATTAGTCTAGCTGTTTTGAGTGTTTTATAAAGACCATCTATCTCGCTATTCTAACACATCATTGGAAGTGAACGAATAGAAAGAACCTGACTAACAGCTCACTTGTATAGAAAATTTGATAAATATTTTAACGAAACAAGGCATCCTATCAAAGTGTTTGAACACTTGATAGGGTGTCTTTTTATTATGAAGATTTTTGCCCAACCTCCTTATTTGCAAGCTCAAAACGGTATTTTGAGTTGCTTGTATCCGTTTTGTGCATCACTTCACAGTTGTGCTTTGAGATTGCAGTAACTAGATTCCTAGTCTGATTTTTTATTTTTATTGAGTATACTTTGAACAATCAAGCTTGTGAAAATAATCTCAAAAATATTGCAAAAAGGGTTGTAATTTTCTGAAAATTTGGTAAAATATATCTTAATCATTTTCAGGAGGACGAGAATTTGACAAGATATCAGAATTTAGTAAATGGAGAATGGAAATCATCTGAAAAAGAAATTACGATTTATTCACCAATCAATCAAGAAGAATTAGGGACAGTACCAGCTATGAGTCAAGCGGAAGTAGATGAGGCTATGCAAGCTGCGCGTGCAGCCCTGCCAGCATGGCGCGCTTTATCAGCAGTTGAACGTGCGGCTTATTTGCATAAAACAGCAGCTATTTTAGAACGTGATAAAGAAAAAATTGGAACAATTTTAGCTAAAGAAGTAGCCAAAGGAATCAAATCTGCTATTGGGGAAGTAGTTCGTACTGCAGAACTGATTCATTATGCTGCTGAGGAAGGTTTACGTATAACAAGTCAAGCAATGGAAGGTGGCGGTTTTGAAGCAGCAAGTAAAAACAAACTGGCTGTTGTTCGTCGTGAGCCGGTTGGAGTCGTGCTAGCTATTGCTCCCTTTAACTATCCAGTCAACCTTTCTGGATCTAAGATTGCTCCGGCCTTGATTGCAGGGAATGTGGTTATGTTTAAGCCACCAACACAAGGTTCCATTTCTGGACTCTTGCTGGCTAAAGCCTTTGAAGAAGCAGGGATTCCAGCAGGTGTTTTCAATACCATTACGGGACGCGGCTCAGAAATTGGGGATTATATCATTGAGCACAAAGAAGTCAACTTTATCAACTTTACAGGATCAACCCCTATCGGAGAACGTATTGGTCGTTTAGCTGGTATGCGTCCTATCATGTTGGAACTTGGCGGAAAAGATGCGGCTCTTGTACTAGAAGATGCAGATTTGGAACATGCTGCCAAGCAAATTGTTTCGGGTGCCTTTAGCTATTCAGGCCAACGTTGCACGGCCATTAAACGTGTCATTGTTCTTGAAAGTGTAGCAGATAAATTAGTTACTTTGCTTCAATCAGAGGTTGCTAAATTAACAGTTGGTGATCCATTTGACAATGCTGATATTACACCTGTTATTGACAATGCTTCAGCCGATTTCATCTGGGGCTTGATTGAGGATGCGCAAGAAAAAGGTGCTCAGGCTCTTACACCAATCAAACGTGAGGGCAATCTTCTCTGGCCAGTGCTTTTTGACCAAGTGACTAAAGATATGAAAGTAGCATGGGAAGAGCCATTTGGCCCTGTTTTACCAATTATTCGTGTAGCTAATGTAGAAGAAGCAATTGCCTTTGCCAACGAATCTGAATTCGGCCTTCAATCCTCAGTCTTTACAAATGATTTCAAAAAAGCCTTTGAAATCGCTGAAAAACTTGAAGTGGGTACAGTTCATATTAATAATAAAACCCAGCGTGGTCCAGATAATTTCCCCTTCCTTGGTGTCAAAGGTTCTGGCGCTGGAGTGCAAGGAATTAAATATAGCATTGAAGCGATGACAAATGTCAAATCCATTGTTTTTGATGTGAAATAACGTGTAAAATCAGGAAATTGTTTTCCTGGTTTTATTTTTTTGCTATAAAATAATAATAATCATAGAAAAATACGAACTTTTTGGTATTATAGTAGAGAAAAGAAAGGCGTTTTCACAATTTTTTGAAAAAACATTGATTTACAAGTGGACACATCAGTGAATTTGTTGAAGACTTTCAAAAGAATTTTTAGCAAATATAGTAATTTACTTGAATCTTATCTAAAAAGGTAGTATAATAAATCTATAGAAAACGCTTACAGAAAAGAGGAGGTATTATGGATAAAAGAGAAGCTTTGCGCACCTTTATGACAGGAGAAAATTTTCACCTTCAGCATTATCTAGGAGCACATAGAGAGCATGTGAATGGAGAGTATGGCTATACCTTCCGTGTTTGGGCTCCCAATGCTCAGGCTGTCCACTTGGTGGGGGATTTCACCAACTGGATTGAGGGTCAGATTCCAATGGTAAGAAATGACTTTGGGGTCTGGGAAGTCTTTACCAATATGGCTCAAGAAGGGCATATTTACAAATATCATGTCACACGTCAAAATGGTCATCAACTGATGAAGATTGACCCTTTTGCTGTCAGATATGAGGCTCGTCCAGGAACAGGGGCAATCGTAACAGAGCTTCCTGAGAAGAAATGGAGGGATGGACTTTGGCTGGCACGAAGAAAACGTTGGGGCTTTGCTGAACGTCCGGTCAATATCTATGAAGTTCACGCTGGATCATGGAAAAGAAATTCTGATGGCAGTCCTTATAGTTTTGCCCAGCTCAAGGATGAACTCATTCCTTATCTCGTTGAAATGAACTATACTCATATTGAGTTTATGCCCTTGATGTCCCATCCTCTGGGCTTGAGTTGGGGGTATCAGCTTATGGGTTATTTCGCTTTAGAGCATGCCTATGGTCGACCAGAGGAGTTTCAAGATTTTGTTGAGGAGTGTCATATCCATAATATTGGGGTTATCGTAGACTGGGTACCTGGTCACTTTACCATCAATGATGATGCCTTAGCCTATTATGATGGGACACCGACTTTTGAATACCAAGACCATCATAAAGCTCATAACTATGGTTGGGGTGCCCTTAATTTTGACCTTGGAAAAAATGAAGTCCAGTCCTTCTTAATTTCTTGCATTAAGCATTGGATTGATGTCTATCATTTGGATGGTATTCGTGTGGATGCTGTTAGCAACATACTCTATTTGGACTATGATGATGCTCCATGGACACCTAATAAAGATGGAGGAAATCTCAACTATGAAGGTTATTATTTCCTTCAACGCTTGAATGAGATTATTAAGTTAGAATATCCAGATGTGATGATGATTGCAGAAGAAAGTTCGTCAGCAACCAAGATTACGGGAATGAAAGAGCTTGGTGGTCTAGGATTTGACTACAAATGGAATATGGGATGGATGAATGATATCCTCCGTTTCTACGAAGAAGACCCTATTTACCGTAAGTATGACTTTAACTTAGTTACTTTCAGCTTTATGTATGTTTTCAATGAAAACTATCTCCTACCATTTTCACATGACGAAGTCGTTCATGGCAAGAAGAGCATGATGCATAAGATGTGGGGAGATCGTTACAATCAATTCGCAGGCTTGCGTAATCTCTATACGTATCAAATTTGTCACCCAGGTAAGAAATTGCTCTTTATGGGAAGCGAATACGGTCAATTCCTAGAATGGAAGTCTGAAGAGCAACTGGAATGGTCTAACCTAGAAGATCCAATGAATGCCAAGATGAAGTATTTCACTTCTCAGCTTAATCAGTTCTACAAAGATCACCGCTGTCTGTGGGAAATCGATACCAGCTATGATGGGATTGAAATCATTGATGCAGATAATCGAGACCAGAGTGTTCTTTCCTTCATTCGTAAGGGTAAGAAGGGTGATATGCTGGTGTGTGTCTTTAATATGGCACCTGTTGAACGGAAAGATTTTACAATCGGACTACCTGTCGCAGGTATTTATGAAGAAGTCTGGAATACTGAGTTAGAAGAGTGGGGTGGTGTCTGGAAAGAGCATAATCAAACTGTTCAAACGCAAGAAGGACTATGGAAGGATTATGAGCAGACCTTGACCTTTACCCTACCTGCTATGGGAGCTAGTGTCTGGAAAATCAAGCGTCGCTTGAAAACTGCTAAAACTGTCACAAGTAAAAACCAAAAAGGAGTAGAAAATGAAGAATGAAATGTTAGCTTTGATTCTTGCTGGTGGGCAAGGAACTCGTCTCGGTAAACTCACTCAAAGCATCGCAAAACCAGCTGTGCAATTTGGTGGGCGCTACCGTATCATTGACTTTGCCCTATCAAACTGTGCCAACTCAGGGATTCATAATGTTGGGGTCATTACACAGTATCAACCACTTGCTCTTAACAATCATATTGGGAATGGTTCAAGCTGGGGCTTAGACGGTATCAATTCTGGTGTCTCTATTCTTCAACCTTATTCTGCAAGTGAAGGAAATCGTTGGTTTGAAGGGACTAGTCACGCTATTTACCAAAATATCGACTATATCGATAGCGTGAATCCTGAGTATGTCTTGATTCTCTCTGGGGATCACATCTATAAAATGGATTATGATGATATGCTCCAGTCTCACAAGGATAATAATGCCAGCTTGACAGTAGCAGTTTTAGACGTCCCTCTTAAAGAAGCAAGCCGTTTTGGTATCATGAACACAGACGCTAATAACCGCATTGTAGAATTTGAAGAAAAACCAGCTCAACCTAAATCTACAAAAGCTTCCATGGGAATTTATATCTTTGATTGGCAACGCCTTCGTAATATGTTAGTCGCTGCTGAAAAGAGCAAGGTTGACATGTCAGACTTTGGTAAAAATGTCATTCCAAATTACCTTGAGTCAGGTGAAAGTGTCTATGCTTACGAATTTAATGGTTACTGGAAAGATGTTGGTACCATTGAGTCACTTTGGGAAGCGAACATGGAGTACATTTCCCCAGAAAATGCCTTGGATAGCCGTAACCGTCAATGGAAAATTTACTCAAGAAACTTGATTGCACCACCAAACTTTCTTGGTGAACATGCTGCTGTAGAAGATTCTTTGGTTGTGGATGGCTGTTTCGTTGATGGAACTGTTAAACACTCTATCCTTTCAACAGGTGCACAAGTTCGCGAAGGAGCAGAGGTTATTGATTCAGTTATCATGAGTGGAGCCATCGTTGGTAAGGGAGCCAAGATTAAACGAGCTATTATTGGTGAAGGTGCGATTATTTCTGACGGTGTCGAAATCGATGGGGCAGAAGAAGTACAAGTAGTAGGATATGATGAAGTAGTGGGGGTAGCAACAGATGAAGATTGATAAATATTCTGCCATTTTAGGAAACACAGTTGGTTTTCACGATATGTCGACATTGACAGACCACCGTCCAGTAGCAAGTTTGCCATTTGGTGGGAAATATCGCTTAATCGACTTCCCACTTTCCAGTCTTGCGAATGCAGGTGTTCGTAGTGTCTTTGGTATTTTCCAGCAGGACAATATCAGCTCAGTCTTTGACCATATTCGTTCAGGACGCGAGTGGGACTTGTCAACTCTTCTTAGTCACTACTATCTAGGTATTTACAATACTCGAGTAGAAAGTAGTACTGTTGGTAAAGAGTACTATCAACAGCTTCTTACCTACCTGAAACGTTCTGGCTCAAACCAAACAGTATCACTCAACTGTGATGTTTTGATTAACATTGATTTGAAGCAAGTTTTCCATTTGCATAGTACAACGCAATCACCAATCACAGTGGTCTATAAAAAATTGCCTAAGAAGGAAATTTCTGAAGTAAATGCTATATTAGAAATTGATGAGTCAGATTATGTTCTCTCTCATAAACTCTTTGATAGCAAGTCAACAGATGAAACGTTCAATATGTCTACGGATATCTTTGTCGTTGATACACCATGGTTGATTGAACGCTTGGAAGAAGAAGCCAAAAAAGAACACCCAGAGAAGTTGCGTTATGTTTTACGGGATTTGGCTGCAAAAGAAGGGGCTTTTGCCTACGAGTACACAGGCTACCTTGCAAATATTCATTCTGTAGAGTCTTATTATCAAGCGAATATCGATATGCTTGAATCGCAAAAATTCTACTCTCTTTTCTCACCAAATCAAAAGATTTATACAAAGGTCAAAAATGAAGAGCCAACTTACTATGCCAACACATCTAAGGTAAGTACTTCTCAGTTTGCCTCTGGTAGTATCATTGAAGGCCAAGTAGCTAATTCTGTTTTATCACGTAATATTCATGTCCATAAGGATAGCCTGGTTAAAGATAGCTTACTTTTCCCTCGTGTTGTTATTGGAGAAGGTGCTCAGGTAGAATATGCTATCTTGGACAAGGGTGTTGAAGTTGCGGATGGAGTTGTGATCCGTGGAACTGCAGAAAATCCAGTTGTTGTTAAGAAAGGTAGCAAAGTAACAGAGGATATTCATTCATGAAAATTTTATTTGTAGCAGCAGAGGGTGCACCCTTTTCAAAAACAGGTGGTTTGGGAGACGTCATTGGCGCTCTTCCAAAATCACTGGTAAAAGCTGGACACGAAGTTGCAGTGATTTTACCCTACTATGACATGGTAGAGACTAAATTTGGAAATCAGATTGAAGATGTTCTTCATTTTGAGGTGAGTGTTGGTTGGCGCAGACAGTACTGTGGAATTAAGAAAACCGTCTTAAACGGTGTAACCTTCTACTTTATTGACAGCCAATATTATTTCTTCCGTGGCCATGTTTATGGTGATTTTGACGATGGGGAACGCTTCGCTTTCTTCCAACTGGCTGCCATTGAGGCTATGGAAAGGATTGACTTCATTCCTGACCTTCTCCATGTTCATGACTACCATACAGCCATGATTCCTTTCTTGTTGAAGGAAAAATACCGTTGGATTCAAGCCTATCAAGGAATTAAAACTGTTTTAACCATTCATAATTTGGAATTTCAAGGACAATTTTCAGAAGGAATGTTATGGGATTTGTTTGGAGTTGGCTTTGAACGTTATGCTGATGGTACCCTTCGCTGGAACAACTGTCTGAACTGGATGAAGGCTGGAATTCTCTATGCGGATCGTGTTTCAACCGTTTCTCCTAGCTATGCTCATGAAATTATGACTAGTCAGTTCGGTTGTAACTTGGATCAGATTCTTCGAATGGAGTCTGGCAAGGTGTCTGGTATCGTGAACGGGATTGATGCTGACCTGTATAATCCTCAGACGGATGCTCTTTTAGACTATCATTTCAATCGGGAAGATTTGTCTGGAAAAGCCCAGAATAAGGCAAAATTACAAGAGAGAGTTGGCTTGCCAGTTAGAGCTGACGTTCCATTGGTGGGAATTGTTTCTCGTTTGACACGTCAAAAAGGTTTTGATGTCGTGGTCGAAAGTCTTCACAATATCTTGCAAAATGATGTTCAGATTGTTCTTTTGGGAACTGGTGATTCAGCCTTTGAAGGAGCTTTCTCATGGTTTGCTCAGATTTACCCAGACAAGCTATCAGCAAATATCACTTTTGATGTCAAACTTGCTCAGGAAATCTACGCTGCTTGTGACCTCTTCCTCATGCCAAGTCGTTTTGAACCGTGTGGCTTGTCTCAAATGATGGCTATGCGTTATGGAACCTTGCCATTGGTTCATGAAGTTGGTGGATTGCGAGATACCGTTCAAGCCTTTAATCCAATCGAAGGAAGCGGTACTGGCTTTAGCTTTGACAATCTATCTCCTTACTGGTTGAATTGGACTTTCCAAACAGCATTGGACTTGTATAGAAACCATCCTGACATTTGGAGAAAGCTACAAAAACAAGCTATGGAGTGTGACTTCTCATGGGATACAGCCTGCAAGTCATACCTTGACTTGTACCATAGTTTAGTTAATTAATAGATAAAATCGTATGATGACTTCATACGATTTTTAGGCTATTTAGAGAGGAGAACTGATGTCTCAAGTAAAAGGCTTGTGTGTTATGGATGTTGATGGAACCTTAATCCTAGAAGAAGTGATTGATCTTTTGGGTAGAGAGGCAGGTCGTGAGGAGGAAATTTCGCAGATTACAAGTCGGGCAATGCGAGGAGAGTTGAACTTTGAAAGAAGTTTACGAGACAGAGTTTCCTTGTTGGAAGGCCTTCCTATTTCGGTTTTTGATAAAGTCTTCAACACTATTCAACTAACGCCAAATGCACAGAAATTTATCTCTATTCTCCAAAAGAATGGCATCCTAGTTGGTCTGGTGTCCGGTGGATTTACACCAATAGTTGAGAGACTAGCAAAATCTCTAGGAATTGCCTATTTCTCTGCCAACCAGCTTGAAGTCAAAGACGGTCATTTAACAGGAAAATTAGTTGGACAAATTATAAGTCCTGAGGTCAAACAAGCAACTCTAGAACAATGGAGAAAGGAACTCAAACTCCCTAAAGAAAGAACAGCTGCAATCGGTGATGGGGCCAATGATTTATTAATGTTGAAGTCATCAGGACTAGGAATTGCCTTTTGTGCAAAAGAAGTACTCAGAAAAGAAATACCACATCATGTTGACAAGAGAGATTTTTTAGAAGTTCTACCTTTGATTGACTTTTTAGAATGAGGGAAAATATGAAGATTGTAATTGCACCGGATTCGTTTAAGGAAAGCTTGTCCGCTCAACAGGTATCTGAAGCAATAAAAAGAGGGTTCCAACAATCCCTAGCAGATGTAGAATGTCTCCTCTGCCCTGTTGGTGATGGGGGAGAGGGTACTGTAGATGCTATTCGACATTCTCTTGACCTTGAAGAAAAATGGATCCAAGTGACAGGCCCTTTTGGCCCAAAAGAAACCATGCGCTATTTTCAAAAAGGGGAACTGGTACTATTTGAAGTAGCTGACTTGGTTGGCCTTGAAAAAATTCCGCTAGAGAAACGAAATCCACTTCAAATCCAAACTTGTGGTATTGGAGAGTTGATTAGCCACCTCATCGATCAGGGGATTAAAGATATTTATGTCGGCGTTGGTGGCACGGCTAGTAATGATGGAGGACTGGGGATCGTTGCTGGTTTAGGTTATCAATTTTATGATAAGAATGGAAATGTCTTACCCGCTTGCGGTCAATCCTTATTGAACTTAGCTTCTGTTTCAATAGAAAATCGCTATGAAATTCCAGAAGATGTTCACATTCGTATTTTAGCAGATGTCGTGAGTCCCTTATGTGGTCCTCAAGGTGCGACCTACACTTTTGGCAAACAAAAAGGCTTACATCCTACTATATTTGAAGTCGTAGATCAGGCAATCCAAGATTTTTATGAAAAAGTCTCACCTGCAACATTGGAGATTAAAGGAGCAGGAGCTGGTGGAGGCATTGCTGCTGGTTTGTGTGCTTTTGCTCAGGCAAGTATCGTGTCGGGAATTGATACCTGCTTGAACCTAATCAACTTTGATAAGAAAGTTTCAGATGCTGACTTGCTTATTGTTGGAGAAGGAAGACTAGATTGTCAAAGCTTTGCTGGGAAAGCGCCGATAGGCGTAGCAAAAAGAACCCCTGTCGGAGTTCCTGTCATTGCTATTTGTGGTAGTCTTGCTGAAGATTTACCATCCCTACCATTTGAAAATATCCAAGCTGCCTTTTCTATTTTAGAGAAAAACGAACCTTTAGAAGATAGTTTGAAAAATGCCAGTCTCTATCTGGAGCGCACGGCAGCCAATATCGGGCACTTATTAACTATGCGCAAGATTTAGCCAAACCATTTTTTCCATAAGGATGTTTTGGATGGTTCTTCCTTTTTACCTTCCCAAAGTTTTGCAAAAGCAAGTCGAAGGTTTTTTTCTTCTACTTGAACTGGTGCATTGGTGTGGATAATCAGGCCAAAAGGAGAAGAAGTATGCTCTTCAGATACTATGGTAGCTTGACTATCAGTTTCTTTTGCTTCTTTTAAGTAGAAAACTTGTTTGTCAAATTCGATAGTTGGTGAAATCTTTACAAATAGTGGCTCTGCTTTTTCCTGAAGATTTTCTAAAATAGATAAAAAACCTTTTTCTAACTGAAGGCTATTTGCTGTGTCAATATCTGCATATCCAAGAACTCTTTCCTCAAAGGTACCAAGATAGCGTCTTTGCTCATCCGGATTTAATTTTGGCCCACCATGAGCTTTTTCAAGTAATTGTTTTGATAAATCTGTCATGAAAACAGTATATCATAAAAGTTAGAATAAAACAGACAAAAGAAAGCGATTACTTTATAAAGTTAAGGAAAATTTGCACAAAGATAACGTTTTTTCTTGAAAAAGGAGGGGTTTTAAGGTATTATAGAGGTGTAAAAAATTTAACTCATAAGGAGAGTAAAAAATGTCAATTATTACTGATGTTTACGCTCGCGAAGTCCTAGACTCACGCGGTAACC
>CAKQBM010000009.1 GCA_934216185.1 uncultured Streptococcus sp.
ATAATAGTAGTAATTTAATAGATGGAGTTGAGTTTTGAAGAAAAACTTTCGTGTAAAAAGAGAGAAAGATTTTAAGGTAATTTTCAAGGAAGGGACAAGTTTTGCCAATCGCAAATTTGTTGTCTACCAATTAGAAAACCAGAAAAACCATTTTCGAGTAGGTCTATCAGTTAGCAAAAAACTGGGGAATGCAGTCACTAGAAATCAGATCAAGCGACGAATCCGACATATTATCCAGAATGCAAAAGGGAGTCTGGTAGAAGATGTCGACTTTGTTGTCATTGCTCGAAAAGGGGTCGAAACCTTGGGATACGCAGAGATGGAGAAAAATCTACTCCACGTATTAAAATTATCAAAGATTTACCAGGAAGGAAATGGGAGTGAAAAAGAAATTACAGTTGACTAGTTTGCTAGGACTGTCTCTATTGATCATGACAGCCTGTGCAACAAATGGGACAACTAGCGATATTACAGCCGATTCGGCTGATTTTTGGAGTAAATTTGTTTACTTCTTTGCGGAAATCATTCGCTTTTTATCGTTTGATATCAGTATCGGAGTGGGGATTATTCTCTTTACGGTCTTGATTCGTACACTGCTCTTGCCAGTCTTTCAGGTGCAAATGGTGGCGTCTAGAAAAATGCAGGAAGCTCAACCACGCATTAAGGCGTTACGAGAACAATATCCAGGCAGAGATATGGAAAGCAGAACCAAGTTAGAGCAGGAAATGCGTAAAGTCTTTAAAGAAATGGGTGTCAGACATTCAGATTCTCTTTGGCCGATTTTGATTCAGATGCCGGTTATTTTGGCCTTGTTCCAAGCTCTATCAAGAGTTGACTTTTTGAAGACAGGTCATTTCTTATGGATTAACCTTGGTGATGTGGATACAACATTTGTGCTTCCGATTTTAGCAGCAGTATTTACCTTTTTAAGTACTTGGTTATCTAATAAAGCCTTGTCTGAGCGTAATGGAGCTACGACTGCGATGATGTACGGGATTCCAGTCTTGATCTTTATCTTTGGGGTTTATGCTCCGAGCGGAGTCGCTCTCTACTGGGCAGTGTCCAATGCTTATCAAGTTTTGCAAACCTATTTCTTGAACAATCCATTCAAGATTATCGCAGAGCGTGAGGCCGTAGTACAGGCACAAAAAGATTTGGAAAATAGAAAAAGAAAAGCCAAGAAAAAGGCTCAGAAAACGAAATAATAAGGAGGAATCTGGTAATGGTAGTATTTACAGGTTCAACTGTTGAAGAAGCAATCCAGAAAGGATTGAAAGAATTAGATATTCCAAGAATGAAGGCTCATATCAAAGTCATTTCTCGTGAGAAAAAAGGATTTCTTGGCTTATTTGGTAAAAAACCAGCCCAAGTGGATATCGATGCGATTAGTGAAACGACAGTTGTAAAAGCAAACCAACAAGCTGTAAAGGGAGTTCCAAAACAAATCAATGATTTGAATGAGCCTGTTAAAACAGTTAGTGAAGCGACCGTTGATTTGGGGCATGTTGTAGAAGCAATTAAAAAGATTGAAGAGGAAGGTCAAGGTATTTCTGATGAAGTCAAGGCTGAAATCTTAAAACATGAAAGACATGCCAGCACGATCTTAGAAGAAACTGGTCACATTGAGATTTTAAATGAATTACAACTTGAAGAAACTGACCTCGAAGAAGAAGTAGAAACTCCTATTATTGAAAACCAAGCCGAGCAAACTGAAAGTCAAGAACTAGAAGACTTGGGCTTGAAAGTTGAACCGAGCTTTGATATTGAACAAGTAGCTACGGAAGTAACGACTTATGTTCAAACAATTATTGATGACATGGATGTTGAAGCCACCCTTTCAAATGATTATAACCGTCGTAGCATCAATCTACAAATTGACACCAACGAACCAGGGCGTATTATCGGTTACCATGGTAAAGTTTTGAAGGCCTTGCAACTATTGGCTCAAAATTATCTTTACAACCGCTATTCAAGAACCTTCTACATTACTATTAATGTCAATGATTATGTTGAACACCGTGCAGAAGTCTTGCAGACCTATGCGCAAAAATTGGCGACTCGTGTTTTAGAAGAAGGTCGCAGTCATCAGACAGATCCAATGTCAAATAGTGAACGCAAGATTATCCATCGTATTATTTCACGTATGGATGGCGTGACTAGTTACTCTGAAGGTGACGAGCCAAATCGCTATGTCGTTGTAGATACAGAATAAGTAAAATCAGGGTTCTCCTGATTTTTTGCTAGTTAGAGGAGGTTAAGTGGATGTTGAATAAGATAAGAGACTATCTAGACTTTGCAGGTTTGCAATACCGTAATCCAGATAAGGCGGGGGAAGAACGAGAGAAAATGCTGGAATTGCGCCATAAAGGCCAAGAGGCTCGAAAGGATTTTACAGAACTGGCTAAAGCATTTCAAGCCAGTCATCCAGAATGGCAACTCCAACAGACTAGCCAGTGGATGAATCAGGCACAGCGTTTGCGACCACATTTTTGGGTTTATCTACAGCGTGAGGGGAAAGTGACAGAACCTATGATGGCCTTACGTTTATATGGAAGTTCTTCTGATTTTGGAGTCTCACTAGAAGTCAGTTTCATAGAGCGCAAGAAAGATGAGCAAACCTTAGAGCAACAAGCCAAGGTATTAGAAGTTCCAGTGGTAGAAGGAATTTATTATCTAGCCTACTCAGATGGTCAAAGTCAAAGATGGGATGCGAACGAAGAAAATCGTCAACTTTTAAGAAATAAAATATCTCATCAGGAAGTCCGAAAAGTTTTAGTGAAGATAGATGTTCCAGTGACAGAAAATTCATCTGAAGAAGATATCGTGGAAAATTTACTGAAATCTTATGATAAAATTCTTCCATTTTATCTAGCTACGAGAAACTAAGTTAATCATTAAAATATCATAAATCATACAGTCCAAGAGTGAACAGTCCGCTGTGTAATTCTTGGTCTTTTTGTTTACGCTTTCAAAGTATATAATAAACCTACAAAAACAATTCAAAAGGAGAACAATTATGGAAGTCATTTCAAGTGTTCTAAATTGGTTTTCTAGCAATATTTTGCAGAATCCCGCATTTTTCGTAGGTTTATTGGTGTTGGTAGGATACGCACTTTTGAAAAAACCTGCCCATGACGTTTTCTCAGGGTTTGTTAAAGCAACAGTAGGGTATATGTTGCTCAACGTGGGTGCGGGTGGTTTGGTTACAACCTTCCGTCCGATCTTAGCAGCCCTTAACTACAAATTCCAAATTGGTGCAGCGGTTATCGACCCTTACTTTGGACTTGCTGCAGCAAACAACAAAATTGCAGCAGAGTTTCCAGATTTTGTTGGAACTGCAACTACAGCTCTATTGATTGGTTTCGGAATAAATATCTTGCTCGTAGCTCTTCGTAAGATTACGAAGGTAAGAACCCTCTTTATTACTGGTCACATCATGGTACAACAAGCTGCAACAGTATCTCTTATGGTTCTATTCTTAGTACCACAATTGCGCAATGCTTACGGTACAGCGGCAATCGGTATCATTTGTGGACTTTACTGGGCAGTTAGTTCAAATATGACTGTTGAAGCAACTCAACGCTTGACTGGTGGTGGTGGGTTTGCGATTGGTCACCAACAACAATTTGCAATCTGGTTTGTAGATAAAATAGCAGGACGCTTTGGTAAGAAAGAAGAAAGTTTAGATAATCTTAAATTACCTAAGTTTCTCTCAATCTTCCACGATACAGTTGTTGCATCTGCTACCTTGATGCTCGTATTCTTCGGAGCCATTCTTTTAATCTTGGGTCCAGACATTATGTCTAATAAAGAAGTCATTACTTCAGGAACGTTATTCAATCCTGCTAAACAAGATTTCTTTATGTACATTATTCAAACAGCCTTCACTTTCTCAGTTTACTTGTTCGTTTTGATGCAAGGTGTCCGCATGTTCGTATCTGAGTTGACAAACGCCTTCCAAGGTATTTCAAACAAATTGTTGCCAGGTTCATTCCCAGCGGTTGACGTTGCAGCTTCTTATGGATTTGGTTCTCCAAACGCTGTCTTGTCAGGATTTGCCTTTGGTTTGATTGGTCAATTGATCACAATTGTCTTGCTCATCGTCTTTAAAAATCCGATTCTTATTATTACAGGATTTGTACCAGTGTTCTTTGACAATGCAGCTATTGCGGTCTACGCTGATAAACGCGGCGGATGGAAAGCGGCTGTTATCCTATCCTTCATTTCAGGTGTTCTCCAAGTTGCTTTAGGAGCTCTCTGTGTAGCTCTTCTTGATTTAGCATCTTATGGTGGTTACCATGGAAATATCGACTTTGAATTCCCATGGCTTGGATTTGGATATATCTTCAAATACCTTGGTATTGTTGGTTATGTACTTGTGTGTCTCTTCTTGCTTGTTATTCCTCAACTTCAATTTGTCAAAGCAAAAGATAAAGAGAAATATTACAACGGTGAAGTTCAAGAAGAAGCTTAGTATCTAGAAAAGGAGAAATAAAATGGTTAAAGTATTAGCAGCGTGTGGAAATGGAATGGGTTCATCAATGGTTATCAAGATGAAGGTTGAAAATGCTCTCCGTAAGCTTAATCAAACAGATTTTACAGTCAATTCATGCAGTGTCGGTGAAGCTAAAGGTTTAGCAGCAGGATATGACATCGTAATCGCTTCTCTTCATTTGATTCAAGAATTGGAAGGGCGAACTAATGGGAAGTTAATTGGGCTTGACAACTTGATGGATGATAAAGAAATCACTGAAAAACTTAGTCAAGCACTACAGTAAAAGGTTGGAGGGGGCTGGACAGAAACTGAGAGTTATCGTTTCTGTCCTTCTCCCTCTTTAAATAAAGGAGGCAGATATGAATTTAAAACAAGCTTTAATTGACAATGACTCGATCCGACTAGGTTTAGAGGCTAACGATTGGAAAGAAGCAGTCAAGGTAGCAGTAGATCCCTTGATTGAAAGTGGGGCAATTTTGCCAGAGTATTACGATGCTATCATTGAATCGACTGAAGAGTATGGCCCTTACTATATCTTAATGCCAGGTATGGCTATGCCCCATGCTAGACCTGAAGCTGGAGTGCAAAGAGATGCCTTTTCATTGATCACCTTACAAAATCCTGTTGTATTTTCAGATGGGAAAGAGGTATCTGTTTTGTTGGCACTAGCAGCAACAAGCTCAAAAATTCACACAAGTGTAGCCATTCCACAAATCATTGCCCTGTTTGAATTAGAAGATTCTATTTCACGTTTACAGGCTTGCCAGACTAAAGAAGATGTCTTGGCTATGATTGAAGAATCTAAGGATAGCCCTTATCTCGAAGGATTGGATTTGGAAAGTTAGAAAGAGGAATAAAGAAATGACAAAAAGAATACCTAATTTACAAGTTGCATTAGATCATTCAGACTTGCAAGGAGCGATTAAAGCAGCTGTTTCTGTTGGTCAGGAAGTAGATATTATCGAAGCTGGAACTGTTTGCTTATTACAAGTTGGAAGTGAACTGGTTGAAGTCTTGCGAAGCCTTTTTCCAGATAAGATTATTGTGGCAGACACAAAATGTGCCGATGCTGGTGGAACAGTTGCCAAAAATAATGCCGTTCGTGGTGCCGATTGGATGACTTGTATCTGTTGTGCAACTATCCCTACTATGGAAGCGGCTCTAAAGGCTATCACGGCTGAACGTGGAGATCGAGGCGAAATCCAGATTGAACTTTATGGCGATTGGACTTTTGAACAAGCTCAGCTTTGGCTAGATGCTGGTATCTCACAAGCTATTTATCACCAATCTCGTGATGCACTTCTTGCTGGTGAAACTTGGGGTGAAAAAGACCTTAATAAGGTTAAAAAACTCATTGACATGGGCTTTCGTGTATCTGTAACAGGTGGTCTAGATGTAGATACTCTCAAACTCTTTGAAGGTGTTGATGTCTTTACCTTTATCGCAGGTCGTGGAATTACAGAGGCTGCGGATCCAGCAGGAGCAGCGCGTGCCTTCAAGGATGAAATCAAACGAATTTGGGGGTAAACTATGGTACGTCCAATTGGAATTTATGAAAAGGCAACCCCGATACACTTTACTTGGCTAGAACGTTTAAATTTTGCTAAGGAGTTAGGCTTTGATTTTGTCGAGATGTCTATTGATGAACGTGACGAGCGTTTAGCCAGACTTGACTGGAGTAAGGAAGAGCGCTTGGAAGTTGTCAAAGCGATTTATGAAACTGGCGTTCGTATTCCTTCGATCTGTTTTTCAGGTCATCGTCGTTACCCATTGGGATCAAATGATCCAGTTCTAGAGGAAAAATCTCTAGAACTCATGAAAAAATGTATTGAATTAGCCCAAGATTTGGGAGTTCGTACGATTCAACTAGCTGGTTACGACGTTTACTATGAGGAAAAGTCACCTCAGACACGCCAACGTTTTATCAAAAATTTGAGAAAAGCCTGTGACTGGGCTGAAGAAGCTCAGGTGGTACTTGCTATTGAAATTATGGATGATCCTTTTATCAATAGTATCGAAAAATACTTGGCTGTAGAAAAGGATATTGACTCTCCCTACCTTTTTGTATATCCAGATATTGGTAATGTGTCTGCATGGCATAATGATGTCTATAGTGAGTTCTATCTAGGTCACCATGCTATCGCAGCTCTCCATCTCAAGGATACTTATGCAGTGACAGAAAGTTCAAAGGGCCAGTTCCGAGATGTACCTTTTGGGCAGGGTTGTGTCAAATGGGAAGAAGCTTTCGATATTTTAAAGCAAACCAATTATAATGGTCCTTTCCTAATTGAAATGTGGTCTGAAAATTGTGAAACTGTAGAAGAAACACGCGCAGCCATTCAAGAGGCCCAAGCCTTTCTCTACCCACTAATTAAGAAAGCAGGTTTGATGTAAGATGAATCAAGTAATCAATGCTATGCGTAAACGAGTCTGTGATGCCAATCAATCATTGCCAAAACATGGACTTGTCAAATTTACCTGGGGGAATGTATCTGAGGTCAATCGCGAACTAGGTGTCATTGTTATCAAACCATCAGGCGTAGATTATGACGAATTGACACCTGAAAACATGGTAGTGACTGATCTAGATGGTAAGGTCCTAGAAGGGGATTTAAGACCATCTTCTGATCTTCCAACTCATGTGCAGTTATATAAGGCTTGGTCAGAAATTGGTAGTGTGGTCCACACCCATTCGACAGAAGCAGTTGGTTGGGCTCAAGCTGGACGCGATATTCCTTTCTATGGAACAACCCATGCAGATTATTTCTACGGTTCAATCCCTTGCGCTCGTAGTTTGACCAAGGACGAAGTAGAAGTGGCCTATGAAAAGGATACCGGCCTGGTTATCGTAGAAGAGTTTGAACGTCGCGGACTTAACCCGGTTGAAGTACCAGGAATTGTTGTACGCAATCACGGTCCATTCACCTGGGGCAAAAGTCCAGAGAATGCTGTTTATCACTCTGTCGTACTAGAGGAAGTATCAAAGATGAATCGCTTTACAGAACAAATCAATCCAAGAGTTGAACCTGCTCCCCAGTACATTCTAGAAAAACACTACCAACGTAAGCATGGACCAAATGCTTATTACGGTCAAAAGAAATAAGAAATTGAATTGAAAAGAGGCTAGGACCTTTCGATCCAAGCCTCGCTTTTGTAATTGTAAGTATTCGTTATTAAGAGACTACTGTTGATAATTGAAATGCGTTAGTGAATGTGATACTATTATAAAGTTGTTTTCAAGGCAGTTGATTGATAGAGGAGTATGAAATATGGTACTGGATAAGGCAAGTTGCGATTTGCTTCAATATTTGATGGATCAAGAAACGTCCAAAACGATTATGGCGATTTCGAAAGATTTGAAAGAGTCAAGAAGGAAAATTTATTATCACATTGACAAAATCAATGCTGCTCTGGGTGACGAGGCGCTTCACATCATTAGTATTCCACGAATTGGTATTCACTTAACGGAAGAGCAGAGAGATGCTTGTTGTGAACTATTATCGGAAGTAGATTCGTACGATTATATCATGAGTGCGCATGAACGTATGATGATAATGTTACTATGGATAGGTATTTCTAAAGAACGTATTACGATTGAAAAATTGATGGAGTTAACAGAGGTATCTAGGAATACTGTTCTCAATGATTTGAATAGTATTCGTTATCAACTAACTTTGGAACAATATCAGGTGACCTTGCAAGTGAGCAAGTCACAGGGATACCACCTTCATGCCCACCCTCTTAATAAAATTCAGTATCTTCAATCGCTTCTATATCATATTTTTATGGAAGAGAATGCCACTTTTGTATCTATTTTAGAAGATAAGATGAAAGAGAGGTTAGATGATGAGTGTTTGCTTTCTGTTGAAATGAACCAATTTTTTAAGGAACAGGTTCCTTTAGTTGAACAAGATTTAGGGAAGAAAATAAACCATCATGAAGTAACTTTTATGTTGCAGGTTCTACCTTATTTGCTGTTAAGCTGTCATAATGTTGAACAGTATCAAGAAAGACATCAGGATATAGAGAAAGAATTTTCTTTGATAAGAAAAAGAATAGAGTATCAGGTGTCTAAGAAATTAGGAGAACGGTTGTTTCAAAAGTTTGAAATTTCTTTGTCAGAACTTGAAGTTTCTCTTGTAGCTGTCCTTCTCCTCTCCTATCGTAAAGATTTGGATATTCATGCAGAAAGTGATGATTTTCGGCAATTAAAACTTGCTTTAGAAGAATTTATCTGGTATTTTGAATCACAAATCCGAATGGAGATTGAGAACAAGGATGATTTGTTAAGAAATTTGATGATCCACTGTAAAGCCTTGTTATTTAGAAAGACTTACGGTATTTTTTCTAAAAATCCCCTAACAAAACAAATTCGATCCAAGTATGGAGAATTATTTTTAGTCACTAGAAAATCTGCGGAAATTTTAGAAGGAGCGTGGTTTATTCGGCTAACAGACGATGATATTGCCTATTTGACGATTCATATTGGAGGATTTTTAAAGTATACACCATCGTCTCAAAAAAATATGAAAAAAGTTTATCTCGTTTGTGATGAAGGTGTTGCGGTTTCGAGACTTTTGCTGAAACAATGCAAACTTTATTTTCCAAATGAGCAAATTGGCACTGTATTTACAACAGAACAATTTAAGAGTGTGGAAGATATTGCACAAGTTGATGTAGTGATTACTACTAATGATGATTTGGATAGCAGATTTCCGATTTTAAGGGTTAATCCTATCCTTGAAGCAGAAGATATTTTGAAAATGCTAGACTATCTTAAACACAATATATTTCGTAATGAGAGCAAAAGTTTCAGTGAAAATCTTTCTAGTCTTATTTCGTCTTATATTGTAGACAGCAAGTTGGCTAGTAAGTTCCAAGAAGAGGTTCAAACACTTATAAATCAAGAAATAGTAGTTCAAGCTTTTTTGGAAGATATTTGAAGGACAGTCCAATGATGAACACAAACCTGTGTTTTTCTTGGTCTTTTTTAGTGTTTTGAAGGGTGGTATACTAATCTCAAAGATAACAATTATATCCAAAGGAGGCAACATATGCCAAACGTCAAAGAAATTACAAGAGAGTCATGGATTTTAGCTACTTTTCCAGAGTGGGGAACCTGGTTGAACGAAGAAATCGAAGAAGAAGTCGTACCTGAAGGTAACTTTGCCATGTGGTGGCTAGGCAACTGTGGTACTTGGATTAAGACACCAGGTGGTGCTAACGTTGTTATGGATCTTTGGTCAAATCGTGGAAAATCAACTAAAAAAGTGAAAGATATGGTTCGAGGGCATCAAATGGCAAATATGGCAGGTGTTCGTAAGTTGCAACCAAACTTGCGTGTTCAGCCAATGGTTATTGATCCATTTGCTATCAACGAACTCGACTACTACTTGGTTTCACACTTCCATAGTGACCATATCGACCCATACACAGCTGCAGCAATTCTCAACAATCCTAAGTTAGAGCATGTTAAGTTTATCGGCCCCTACCATTGTGGACGAATCTGGGAAGGATGGGGTGTTCCAAAAGAACGTATCATCGTTGTTAAACCAGGTGACACTATCGAATTAAAAGATATGAAGATTCATGCAGTAGAATCATTTGACCGTACTTGCTTGGTAACTCTCCCAGTGAACGGTGCTGATGAGACAGGAGGTGAACTTGCCGGATTAGCTGTTACAGATGAAGAAATGGCTCAAAAGGCTGTTAACTATGTCTTTGAAACACCAGGTGGAACTATCTATCATGGTGCAGATTCTCACTTCTCAAACTATTTTGCAAAACATGGTAAAGACTTTAAAATTGATGTTGCTTTGAATAACTATGGTGAAAATCCAGTAGGTATCCAAGATAAAATGACATCTATCGACCTTCTTCGTATGGCAGAAAATCTGCGTACCAAAGTTATTATCCCAGTTCACTATGATATCTGGTCTAACTTCATGGCTTCTACTAATGAGATTCTAGAACTTTGGAAAATGAGAAAAGATCGCTTGCAATACGATTTCCATCCATTTATCTGGGAAGTTGGCGGTAAGTACACTTATCCTCAAGATCAACATTTAGTAGAATACCATCATCCACGTGGTTTTGATGATTGTTTTGAACAAGACTCTAACATTCAATTTAAAGCTTTGCTATAATATAAAAATATTCTTTGGAGGTTATCCGTATGTTGCATGATACGGATAATTTTCATATAATAGTAGAATAGAATGTGTGATTCAATAATCACCTCAAATAGAAAGGAAATTCTATGTCAAATCTATCTGTTAATGCAATTCGTTTCCTAGGTATTGACGCTATCAACAAAGCCAACTCAGGTCACCCAGGTGTAGTTATGGGAGCAGCTCCGATGGCTTACAGCCTCTTTACAAAACAACTTCGTATCAATCCAGCTCAACCAAACTGGATTAACCGCGACCGTTTCATTCTTTCAGCTGGTCATGGTTCAATGCTCCTTTATGCCCTTCTTCACCTTTCTGGTTTTGAAGATGTCAGCATGGATGAGATTAAGAGCTTCCGTCAATGGGGTTCTAAAACACCTGGTCACCCAGAATTTGGTCATACAGCAGGGATTGATGCTACGACAGGTCCTCTAGGTCAAGGTATTTCAACTGCTACTGGTTTTGCCCAAGCAGAACGTTTCTTGGCAGCTAAATATAACCGTGAAGGCTACAACATCTTTGACCACTATACTTACGTTATCTGTGGAGACGGAGACTTGATGGAAGGTGTCTCAAGCGAGGCGGCTTCATACGCAGGCTTGCAAAAACTAGACAAGTTGGTTGTTCTTTATGATTCAAATGACATCAACTTGGATGGTGAGACAAAGGATTCCTTTACAGAAAGTGTTCGTGACCGTTATAATGCCTACGGTTGGCATACAGCCTTGGTTGAAGATGGAACAGACTTGGAAGCTATCCATGCTGCTATCGAAACAGCTAAAGCTTCAGGTAAACCATCTTTGATTGAAGTGAAGACTGTGATTGGATACGGTTCTCCAAACAAACAGGGAACTAATGCTGTACACGGTGCTCCTCTTGGAGCAGATGAAACTGCAGCAACTCGCCAAGCTCTCGGTTGGGACTATGAACCATTTGAAATCCCAGAACAAGTTTATGCTGATTTCAAAGAAAATGTTGCAGACCGTGGCGCATCAGCTTATCAAGCTTGGACAAAATTAGTTGCTGACTATAAAGAGGCTCATCCAGAATTGGCTGCAGAAGTAGAAGCTATCATCGATGGATGTGATCCAGTTGAAGTGACTCCAGCAGACTTCCCAGCTTTAGAAAATGGTTTTTCTCAAGCAACCCGTAATTCAAGCCAGGATGCATTGAATGTTGTAGCTGCTAAGTTGCCAACTTTCTTGGGTGGATCAGCTGACCTTGCTCACTCAAACATGACTTATATCAAGACTGACGGCCTTCAAGACGATGCTAATCGCTTGAACCGTAACATTCAGTTTGGTGTTCGTGAATTTGCAATGGGAACGATCTTGAACGGAATGGCCCTTCACGGTGGACTTCGTGTATACGGTGGAACTTTCTTCGTCTTCTCTGACTATGTGAAGGCAGCTGTCCGCTTGTCAGCCTTGCAAGGACTTCCTGTGACTTATGTTTTCACTCACGATTCAATCGCAGTTGGTGAAGATGGTCCAACTCACGAACCAGTTGAGCATTTAGCAGGTCTTCGTGCTATGCCAAATCTGAATGTTTTCCGTCCAGCAGATGCGCGTGAAACTCAAGCAGCTTGGTACCTTGCAGTGACAAGTGAGAAAACACCAACTGCCCTTGTCTTGACCCGTCAAAACTTGACTGTCGAAGAGGGAACAGACTTTGACAAGGTTGCTAAAGGTGCCTATGTCGTCTATGAAAATGCAGCAGACTTTGATACGATCTTGATTGCAACAGGTTCAGAGGTCAATCTTGCTGTCGCAGTTGCCAAAGAATTGGCTAGTCAAGGCGCAAAAGTCCGCGTAGTCAGCATGCCATCTACAGATGTCTTTGATAAACAAGATGCAACATACAAGGAAGAAATTCTTCCAAATGCAGTACGTCGTCGTGTTGCAGTTGAAATGGGTGCAACTCAAAACTGGTACAAATATGTTGGTCTCGATGGTGCTGTTCTCGGTATTGATACCTTCGGAGCCTCTGCCCCAGCACCAAAAGTATTGGCAGAGTATGGATTTACAGTTGAAAATCTAGTCAAAGTTGTTCAAAACTTGAAATAATCCTAAGAATCAGGGCGCAAGCTCTGATTTTTCTTACTAGAAAAGCAAGGTACAATCTTGTAAAAGTAGCTGAAATTTGATATAGTAGTCCTATGTAAAAGACAAAGGAGAATATAATGGAATCACAATATACATTTTTAATCATTCTTGTGGCTATGTTGGGCTTGATGTTCTTTACGCAACGCTCTCAAAAGAAACAAGCACAAAAACGTATGGAAAGCTTGAATAAACTACAAAAAGGCTATGAAGTGATTACAATCGGTGGCCTTTATGGAACAGTCGATGAAGTAGATACGGAGAAGAAAACAATTGTTCTTGATGTAGATGGAGTTTACTTGACTTTTGAACTAGCTGCTATCAAGACAGTCTTACCGCTGAAAGAAACAGCTTCACTCGAAGGTGCAATTGAAAAATAAGACGGGATTACGAACTCCCGTTTTTCTATAAAAGAAAGGAAATGGGATGAAAAAACTAGTCTTTGTCTGTCTGGGAAATATTTGTCGCAGTCCTATGGCCGAGTTTGTTATGAAATCAATGACAGAAAACTACGAAATCCAAAGTCGAGCGACTTCCTCTTGGGAACATGGCAATCCGATTCATAAGGGTACTCAGGGAATTTTTCAACAGTATGAGATTCCTTATGACAAGAACAAGACATCGCTTCAGATTACTAAGGAAGATTTTGAAGCCTTTGATTATATTATCGGCATGGATGCTTCAAATGTTTCTGACTTACGTCAGATGTGTCCAGAAGGCTTGCAAGATAAGATTTATTTATTCGCATCTGAAAGTGTTCCAGATCCTTGGTATACAGGAGATTTTGAGGAGACCTATCAGCGTGTTCAAGAGGGGTGTCAAGTTTGGCTAGAACGTTTAGAAAAGGAGAGTGAAGGTGGAAAATCTTAAGAATTTTTACGAAAAGTATCGTGTCTATTTGACTCGTCCACATTTAGAGATTTTAGCAGTAGCTACCATTGTTTTCTGTGCTGTACTCGTCTTTTTTCTAAATATTCCCGGAAAAGGTGTCTTAAAACTGGATAATGGAACGATTGTTTACGACGGCAGTCTTGTCCGAGGTAAAATGAATGGTCAAGGAACCATTACCTTCCAAAATGGAGACCAATATACAGGTGGTTTCAACAACGGAGCCTTCAACGGAAAAGGTACCTTTCAATCTAAAGAAGGCTGGACCTACGAAGGTGATTTTGTAAATGGTCAGGCTGAAGGAAAAGGAAAACTAACAACAGAACAAGAAGTCGTTTATGAAGGGACTTTTAAACAAGGCGTTTTTCAACAAAAATAAGGCCTCCTTATCAAAGGAGGTATTGTTAGAACCCCAAAGTAATCGCTTACTTGCAAATCCTTTCCTTTCCACCTCATCTTACAACCAAGTTTGTGAAATAAAAAAATATTTGAAATAAATTTCACAAACTATGAAGAAAAGACTTGATAAGTAAAGATAATGAGAAATATTTCACAAATAACTAAAAATTCTTTGTGAAATGTTTATGAAACTGTTTACAAAACATAAATAATGCGTTATAATAAACTTGTGAAAAAATTAACAAAGGATTTGATCCTTGAAAGCTATGGAGGAAAATATGGCTGATAAAAAAACTGTGACCCCAGAGGAAAAGAAACTCGCTGCTGAAAAGCATGTCGATGGTTTGGTGCAAAAAGCTTTAGTTGCTCTTGAAGAAATGCGTAAACTCGACCAAGAACAGGTTGACTACATCGTAGCCAAAGCGTCAGTAGCAGCTTTGGATGCCCACGGAGAATTGGCTTTACACGCCTTTGAAGAAACAGGACGTGGTGTATTTGAAGATAAGGCAACTAAGAACTTGTTTGCTTGTGAACACGTAGTAAACAATATGCGTCACACTAAAACAGTTGGCGTTATCGAAGAAGACGATGTAACAGGATTGACCCTCATCGCTGAACCAGTCGGTGTTGTCTGTGGTATTACTCCTACAACAAACCCAACATCAACAGCAATCTTCAAATCATTAATTTCATTGAAGACACGTAATCCAATCGTTTTTGCTTTCCACCCATCAGCACAAGAATCATCTGCTCATGCAGCACGTATCGTCCGCGATGCAGCTATCGCAGCTGGTGCTCCTGAAAACTGTGTGCAATGGATTACTGAACCATCTATGGAAGCAACAAGTGCCCTTATGAACCACGAAGGTGTTGCAACAATCCTTGCAACTGGTGGTAATGCCATGGTTAAGGCGGCTTACTCATGTGGTAAACCAGCTCTTGGGGTAGGTGCAGGAAACGTTCCAGCTTATGTTGAAAAATCAGCAAACATTCGTCAAGCAGCACATGATATCGTCATGTCTAAATCATTTGATAATGGTATGGTCTGTGCATCTGAACAAGCGGTTATCATTGATAAAGAAATTTACGATGAATTTGTAGCAGAGTTCAAATCTTATCACACTTACTTTGTAAACAAGAAAGAAAAAGCACTTCTTGAAGAGTTCTGCTTCGGCGTGAAAGCAAACAGCAAAAACTGTGCTGGTGCGAAATTGAACGCTGATATCGTTGGGAAACCAGCAACTTGGATTGCAGAACAAGCAGGATTTACAGTTCCAGAAGGAACAAACATTCTTGCTGCAGAATGTAAAGAAGTTGGTGAAAATGAGCCATTGACTCGTGAAAAATTGTCACCAGTTATCGCAGTTTTGAAATCTGAAAGCCGTGAAGATGGTATTGCCAAAGCTCGTCAAATGGTTGAATTTAACGGTCTTGGGCACTCAGCAGCTATCCACACAGCTGACGAAGAATTGACTAAAGAATTTGGTAAAGCTGTTAAAGCTATTCGTGTTATCTGTAACTCACCTTCTACTTTCGGTGGTATCGGGGACGTTTACAATGCCTTCTTGCCATCATTGACACTCGGATGTGGTTCTTACGGACGCAACTCAGTTGGGGATAACGTTAGTGCCATTAACCTTTTGAATATCAAAAAAGTCGGAAGACGGAGAAATAACATGCAATGGATGAAACTTCCTTCAAAAACATACTTTGAACGTGATTCAATTCAATACCTTCAAAAATGTCGTGACGTTGAACGTGTCATGATCGTTACTGACCATGCCATGGTAGAACTTGGTTTCCTTGATCGTATCATCGAACAACTTGACCTTCGTCGCAATAAGGTGGTTTACCAAATCTTTGCTGATGTAGAACCAGACCCAGATATCACTACAGTTGAACGTGGTACTGAAATCATGCGTGCCTTCAAACCAGATACAATCATCGCTCTCGGTGGTGGATCACCAATGGATGCTGCAAAAGTAATGTGGCTCTTCTACGAACAACCAGAAGTGGACTTCCGTGACCTTGTTCAAAAATTCATGGATATCCGTAAACGTGCCTTCAAATTCCCATTGCTTGGTAAGAAGACTAAATTTATCGCAATCCCAACAACATCTGGTACAGGATCTGAAGTTACACCATTTGCCGTTATCTCTGATAAAGCAAACAACCGTAAATACCCAATTGCTGACTACTCATTGACACCAACTGTGGCAATCGTAGACCCTGCCTTGGTATTGACAGTTCCTGGATTTGTAGCTGCTGATACTGGTATGGACGTATTGACCCACGCGACTGAAGCTTACGTATCACAAATGGCTAGCGACTACACTGACGGTCTTGCACTTCAAGCCATCAAGCTTGTATTTGAAAACCTTGAAAGCTCAGTTAAGAACGCAGACTTCCACTCACGTGAGAAAATGCACAACGCTTCAACAATCGCTGGTATGGCCTTTGCAAATGCCTTCCTAGGTATTTCTCACTCAATGGCCCATAAGATTGGTGCGCAATTCCACACAATCCACGGTCGTACAAATGCAATCTTGCTTCCATACGTTATCCGCTACAACGGTACACGTCCAGCTAAGACAGCAACATGGCCTAAGTACAACTACTACCGTGCAGATGAAAAATACCAAGATATCGCACGCATGCTTGGACTTCCAGCTTCTACTCCAGAAGAAGGTGTGGAATCTTACGCAAAAGCTGTCTACGAACTTGGTGAGCGCGTAGGTATCCAAATGAACTTCAAGGCACAAGGAATCGATGAAAAAGAATGGAAAGAACATTCTCGTGAATTGGCCTTCCTTGCTTATGAAGACCAATGTTCACCAGCTAACCCACGTCTTCCAATGGTTGACCACATGCAAGAAATCATCGAAGATTCTTACTATGGTTACAAAGAAAGACCTGGACGTCGTAAATAATTGTTATCAGCCTAGAGGCAGGAATTTCCTGTCTCTTTTTTGTAATTCTATTTGAAAAATGGTATAATCATCGCATATATTTGTTTGAAAATCAAATCTTTTATAATCATGCGAGGGAGAAATGTAAGAGATGAATGAGCTAGGGGAAAAGGTAAGGATTCTTAGAGAGGAGAAAGGACTTAGTCGTCCAGTTTTTTGCGGGGATGAGTCTGAACTATCAGTGCGTCAGCTGGTGCGGATAGAAAAAGGAGAGTTTCGCCCGACTATAAAAACACTAGAATATATTGCAGATAGATTAGAAATTCCTTCCTACGTCTTGATGCCAGATTATAAGGAATTACCGAAGCGTTACCAAGAATTAAAGTACTTTCTTTTACATCATCCTGACTATGGAGACAAGGAGTTGCAGGAACAAAAGGAAGAATATTTCGATGAGATTTTTGAGAATTTTTATGATGATTTGCCACGTGATGAGAAGATGATAGTGGATTGTCTTCAAGCAATAGATGAAGTGAGGGCGACGGATAATGAACAGTATGGAATAGCGCTTTTAGATGAATCTTTTGAGGAACCATGGAATCAAAGAGAATTTTCCTTTTCAGACCTTTTAAAAATTAGATTGTATTTTTTGTGTAGTTATTTAGAAAATATAAAAAAAGGACAGTTATCTATTAGTGAACAGCAGAAACTTCAATTAATGTTTCAAAAAGTATGTAATAACGTAGAAAATAGCAGTACGGACGATTTATTTCTTGTTCGTGATGTGTTATTTGCAGGGCTAGGAAGTTGTGAATTATTGAATGATTTAGAGTTATTTAAGTTAGCTGTGGAAAAACTGAATTGGATTTCTGAAAAAACACGAGATTTTCAAAAACAACCGATTGTCTTGATGGTGGAGTGGAAATATTATCTTCAGACTGATTATGATACGGCAAAACAAAAGTATGAAGAAGCAAAAATGATGGCGAGGATGTTTGGCAATGAGAAGTTAATCGTTAGTTTAGATAATGAATGGAGTAAGGATAATAAAATAGTCTGAGGAAAAACTTGACAGGAAAAAATGAAGTAAATGTTCTCACAATAAAAGGCATAATATCAATCATACAAAAACTTTGATATTATGTTTTTTATTATGGGAAGACGTTCTAAATGTTAGCTTTGAATTGAATTTTTGTCCAGCCTAACTTATATTATATTTTGAGAAATGTGATATTTTTGAATACTAGTTTAGATAGCTTTTTACTCTAATTTTACCAGTTTAAATAAAATAGTGACATTTCTGTCATTGGAGAATTTTTTATAAACTGATATAATCCAATGTGTAAGCAAGAAGTTTACTAATTTTTGTTTACTTGAAAAGTTATTGAATAATGTAATTTATCATTAATTTCATATATAAAAAAGGAGGTAGTTAAAGATGATTCAGTTTTTTTCACTTTTAGGAACGTTGCTTTGGTGGAAGTAGACAATCGTTGCTATTTTTATGAAGGTGAGAAGGCATGCTAGAATTTGAAAGAATAAACAATGTTTTATTGACTGGCATGTCAGAAGTAGGAGATGTACTGCTCATCCGACAAACACTATCAACTCTTCTTCAAGTAGAAATAAGAGTTAACG
Organism: uncultured Streptococcus sp.; assembly: GCA_934216185.1. Lineage (GTDB taxonomy): Bacteria > Bacillota > Bacilli > Lactobacillales > Streptococcaceae > Streptococcus. The sequence goes on from CAKQBM010000009.1 coordinate 18,602, forward strand.
GCTATTTATTGGATTTGATTACAATAAAACCCCAGATATTAAAAATCTATCCATTAGTCGGTATAGCAAATAATGCACTTATTATTGTACGAGAAGTAAGTGAGGGACTTGATATGACGTTGGAGAGTAATAGAACATTTAGAGATTTTGATTTTTTTAGAAAATTAAAATAGAAATTTAAAAAGGAGAAATAAAATATGTGGCGTTGGGTATGGAAAATTGTAAAATGGATTCTGATTAGTTTGATATGGGAAGCTATCTGGGGCTGGGTTAAACAATGGTTTAGTAAATAGGAGGAATTATTATGTGGCGTTTCGTATGGAGAATTATCAGATGGATTATTATTGACTGGATTTTAACAGCAATTTGGGGCTGGATTAAACAGTGGTTCTAGTTTAGAAATTAATATAAAAAAATAATTGATAGTTATGTCTCAGCTTGAAAATGGGCATTCTCAAAAAGATTATAGACATAACTATCAACTATTTTAATTATAATATAAAAGGAGAAAAAATGAAAGTAGAGAACATTTCGTATAGGATAAATAGTCGGATACTGTTTAACAATATTTCTTTTGATACTTCAAATTCAGGTCTGACACTGATTACTGGAAAAAATGGCTCAGGAAAGTCAACATTATTGAAAGTATTACTAGGAATTGTTCAACCATATTCTGGCTCATTGATTTCTGAAGAAAAAGTTAGCTATGCTCCAGATTCTTCGGACAACTATTTCATTGGTTTATCTCCTAATTTATTATTCGGATTTTTACAGAAACAATTTTTTATTGAAACAAATTTGTTCGAAGAACGGTTAAGAGAATTACGAGAACAATTTTATTTGAATGAGAAATTAATGACACAAACAATTCAATCATTGTCATTAGGAGAAAAGAAAAAAGTAATGCTTATAGCAGCATTTTTATTGGATTCGGACTTGTATGTTATGGATGAACCTTTATCAGGTTTAGATCAAATTTCGGTTGAAAATCTGCTTCAATTGATGGAGCAAAAGATAAATCTAGGCAAACACTTCATTATTGTAAGTCACGAGAGGCAAGAAATTTTACCGACAGTTGATCAGATTATTTCTTTGTAGAGGAAAGTTATATGGAAAAGTTTTATTATTCTATTACTCTATTATTCCTATCTCGACAGGGATACTGGAATGATTCGAATAATGTCAAGGAATTATCGTTGCTTCAATCGACCTACAAATATTTTTTTTCATCTGTTAGTTTGATTTTTATATTTTGTTTTGCTAAACAAGAAGTTTATAAGCTATTAAGTGAAAATCAAATTTGGGGTATCCTATCATACTTTGAATTAGTAAAAATACTTGTTCCTGCAATTTTGTTATTAGGAATAATTTATGAAAATATTTATGTTTTAAAAACTAAAACAGAGAGTACAATGAGGATATTTTTCAATGTCACAGGGAGAGAATTTTGGAATATAGTATTTTTAAAGAATTTAATTCTAGTTTCCCCCATCTTAGTAGTTATTTTTTTCTATGATATTTCTTTAGGAATATTTGCGTGCCTACTTGTTTTTTTACTTAATAGTATATTTTTTATACCGAAAATCAGGTATGTTAGGCCAAGGTTTAAAAAATCGTTCAGTATGACCTATTTATTATCTGTCGTTGATGGTTTGACGGTGTTTAAAGCGATGACTATACCTGTATTTTCAACTTTTATGTTTATGTTCATGTGGTTGGTTTTACCAGATTTTTTAGGAATTGATATATCGAATAAAGTGATGATATTGAATACAGCTTTATTTTCAGGGACAGTATTTTTTAGCAATAAAGGGATAAATTTTTATTTTCTTACTTTAAATAAGGACTTCCCTTATCTGAAGGCTGTGGGGGTCAATCTTAATAAATTTATAAAAAAAAGAATTTGGTCTTTAAATTTTATTAGTATCTTAGTTCCGTCGATCTCGCTATATTTCTTTTTAAATTATCTGGGGTACGGTTTTATAGATATTTCCCTATTTCTTTTCGGAGTTTCTCTAGCATATTTTTTATGCCAAGGGATACAAATGTTAGAGATAATTATATTTAGAAAGTATCATTTTAAGAATGCGAAAGAATTAGATGCTTTTTCAATTCCTATAAATACAAGGATAACGTTGTACATTATTCGCTTCGTACCAGTTATGGTTTGCTTATTATTCAATCAAATTAAACTATTTGGTTTATGGGGCTTGATATTGTTAAATATAGTTTATATCAGTATTATTTATTGTAGTTTATATCGACATATGTTGTCAAAAGTAATTAAAGGAGATAATCATGTCCATTTTATCCATAAAAAATATTTCAAAGTTTTACACTTTGGACGGTAAACATCAAGAACAGGCTCTAAGAAATATTAACCTGGAGATTGCAAAAGGTAAAATTACAGCGATTTACGGGCCGTCAGGCTGTGGCAAAACCAGTCTACTAAACATCATCAGTGGTTTAGATAGACAATATGAAGGAGTTTTAGAGTTTAAAGGGGAATACCTCCGTGACTTATCAGAGATTGAACTAACTCAATTTCGTAAAAACAAGATTGGATTTGTGTTTCAAAACTTTAACCTCATTCCTCATCAGTCTGTCTTGGACAATGTCAAGCTGCCTCTCTATGTCAAAGATTTATCTGACAGAGAGATGACAATGATTGCAAAGGAGCAATTAAGTAGCTTAGGAATGGAGCCCTTTATAGCTAAAAATGTAAAACAACTTTCTGGTGGGCAAAAGCAACGCGTAGCAATCGCGCGTGCCTTGGTAAATCAGCCTGATATGATTGTGGCAGATGAGCCAACGGGTTCGCTGGATTCTCAATCCCAAGAAATGGTATTGGAAGTATTTAAAAATTTAGCCCAAGCAGGGAAAACAGTATTGATCGTAACCCATAATCCAGAGGTTGCTGAATATGCAGATGTGATTATCAAAATGAAGGATGGTGAAGTCGTTGAAGAAGTCAAAAAATAAAGGATTGTCATTAAAAAATAAATTCAAACTTTCTTTAAGTAACTTTATGGAAAGAAAATGGCGTAACCTATTGATTGCGCTAGCAACCTCAATCGGTTTTGTAGGAGTCTTAATTTCTTTCGGCTTGGGAAATGCATTGATTTCGATGATTGATGAAAATACGAATGGAGGTCAAATTCCTTCTCAAGTTCAGATTGCTTTAAACACAGAAAATGCTGGACGAGGCTTTTTGAACCAAGACGATAAGAACTATATCACGGATACAGTTGGGAAAGAAGCTATTAAATATTTGGAGAGTCCTTTTGGGATGACCATGTCAAATATTACGATAGATGGGCAAGAAATGGATCTGAGTCAAACGATGCCTTCTTATGCTCAAGTAGTGAGTCTCTATGAGGATACAAGTATTTCTGTTAGTAGTAATGAGGCGGACAAAGTATTAGCCGGTTCCCTCTATACTGATGCAAATGAACAGGGCTTGACGATTCCAAGCAGTTTACTAAAAAGTTGGAATGAACAGACAGGAAAAAATCTGACAGCTAGTGATATTATTGGTAAATCAGTCTCAGCCAGCATTGTAGAAAATGCTGCCGAAGCTAGCAAGACTGCTCAATTTCAAACAAAGATTGTGCGTGTGATCAATGATGAAGATGACATGGAGGACAGCAACAGTTTTATGCCCTCTAATCAAATGGAAACGATTTTGAAAGAAGCTGGATTTACAAAAGCTGTATCTTATTTTATCTTGGAACTCAAAGATCCATCACAGACAAAAGCGGTAACAGAAGAATTACAGAAAAATAAGAAGTATACTGTTCTTTCTCAACAGAAGGTTCTTGATATTGTGATTACTTTTATTCGTGTCATTCAGGGATTGTTGATTGTGCTTTCATCACAAGCTATTGTGGTAGCAGCAGTCATGATTGGTATCATTATTTACATCAATATCATGCAGCGTTCTAAGGAAATAGGTGTCATGAAGGCAGTTGGTTATCAAAATCGCGATGTCAAAGGAATTTTTATTTACGAGGCTATTTGGATTGTAGGCATCGCCTTGCTGCTGGCATTTTTGGTTGCACAAGGGGTGGGAAGTTTGGCGAATGCGATTGTAAG
>CAKQBM010000010.1 GCA_934216185.1 uncultured Streptococcus sp.
TCAGGGGTTGGAAAAGGAACGGTTAGAAGAGAGATTTTTGAGAGTTCTGAAAACCAATTTCAATACTCTGTATCGATGACGACACGCGCACAACGTCCTGGAGAAGTGGATGGTGTTGACTATTTCTTCCGTACTCGTGAAGAGTTTGAAGAGCTGATTCGTCAAGGACAGATGTTGGAATACGCAGAATATGTCGGCAACTACTATGGAACTCCTCTGACCTATGTCAATGAAACCTTGGACAAGGGAATCGATGTTTTCCTTGAAATTGAAGTTCAGGGCGCTCTTCAGGTCAAGAAAAAGGTTCCAGATGCTGTCTTTATCTTCCTGACACCACCAGATTTGGATGAATTGCAAGATCGTTTGGTAGGACGTGGAACAGACAGTGCAGAAGTGATTGCCCAACGAATCGAAAAAGCCAAGGAAGAAATTGCTCTCATGCGTGAGTATGATTATGCGATTGTCAACGATCAGGTGCCCCTAGCTGCTGAGCGTGTCAAACGTGTGATCGAAGCAGAGCACTTCCGTGTGGATCGTGTCATTGGTCACTATCAGGAGATGTTACCAAAATCTCCAACTACCCGATAAAATTTAGAAAATAGGTACAAGAAAATGATGTTAAAACCTTCTATTGATACCTTGCTCGACAAGGTTCCTTCAAAATATTCACTCGTAATCTTGGAAGCAAAACGTGCCCATGAATTGGAAGCAGGTGCGCCAGCAACTCAAGGTTTCAAGTCTGAAAAATCAACTCTTCGCGCTTTAGAAGAAATCGAATCAGGAAACGTTACAATTCACCCAGATCCAGAAGGAAAACGTGAAGCAGTGCGTCGCCGTATCGAAGAAGAAAAACGCCGCAAAGAAGAAGAAGAAAAGAAAATCAAAGAGCAAATCGCTAAAGAAAAAGAAGATGGTGAAAAAATTTAAGGTTGGGGGGACTCAATCTTATTTTTTCTATTGCAAGAATGTACTGACAAGGAGGAGGTGAGAAGATGGCTATAGCCAAGATTATCGTAGATGTGCCCTTGATGCAGACGGACCAGCCCTATAGTTATAGGATTCCGGAGGAATTTGAGGGAATGCTAGAAGTTGGGATGCGGGTCCATGTGCCTTTTGGTAAGGGCAATCGCCTGATTCAAGGGATTGTTCTTGGTTTGGAGTCTCAATCAGACGAAGGAGAGATGGAGCAAGATTTAAAAGATATTGCTGAGGTGTTGGATTTTTCTCCTGTTCTCACGCAAGAACAACTCTGGCTTGCTGAGGAGTTACGCAAGTCCGTCTTCTCCTATAAAATCTCCATCCTCAAGGCTATGCTACCAGGATTTCTGAACTCCAGCTATGATAAGATTCTCTATCCTCTGGCAGGTCTGAGTCAGGAAGACCGAGAGCGCTTGTTTGGTTCAGAGGATTCGCTTGCCTTTTCTTCACTAGACCTTGCCAAACAAGCCGAAATGATGCGTTTGACTAGAAAAGGTTTGCTTGGTCTGGAATATCAGGCGATCGATCAAAAGAAGGTCAAGACCCAGTCTTGGTATGAGGTTGACCTTGCTCAATTAGAAGGTGTTGAGATTTCTACACGCGCCAAGAAAAAATTAGAACTGAGAGACTATTTACTGTCTCATCCTGAGAGTGCTTCCTTGGCTAGTTTGTTAGAGTCCTACTCACGGGAGCAAGTCAACTTCTTTGTGGAACAAGGTGCTGTTACCATAGTCCAAAAGGAAGTTCAACGCTCGGCTGTTTATTTTGAAGGCATTGAGGCAAGTCAGCCTTTGGAGTTGAATCCAGAGCAAAGACAGGCGCGTGATGCGGTTGTCAGTGCGATTGGCAGTCATCAGCCTCCCTTCCTCCTTCAAGGGATTACAGGAAGTGGGAAGACAGAGGTTTACTTGCAGATTATCCAAGAGGCTTTGGACAAGGGCAAGACAGCTATTTTACTGGTGCCTGAGATCTCCTTGACTCCTCAGATGACGGAGCGTTTTATTGCACGTTTTGGAGGCAAGGTAGCCATTCTTCACTCAGGCCTGTCCAATGGTGAAAAGTATGATGAATGGCGCAAGGTCGAGCGTGGCGATGCCCAAGTTGTGGTTGGTGCCAGATCGGCCATCTTTGCTCCGCTGAAAAATCTGGGTGTCATGATTATTGATGAAGAGCATGAAGCGACTTATAAGCAGGACAGCAATCCCCGTTACCATGCCAGAGAAGTAGCAATTTTACGGGCCCAGTACAATCAAGCGGCTCTGGTGCTTGGGTCTGCGACACCAAGTCTGGAAAGCCGTGCTCGCGCTGGCAAAGGTGTCTATCAACACTTACGTCTGACCCAACGAGCCAATCCTTTGGCTAGGATCCCTGAGGTTCAAGTAATTGACTTTCGAGACTATATCGGACAAAATGAGACGTCAAACTTTACGCCTCCTTTGCTGGAAGCCATCCAAGACCGTCTGGCTAAAAAAGAGCAGGTAGTTCTCATGCTCAATCGCCGTGGTTATTCTAGCTTTGTCATGTGTCGGGAGTGTGGAACTGTGGATACTTGTCCCAACTGTGATATATCCTTGACCTTGCATATGGATACCAAGACCATGAACTGCCATTATTGTGGCTTTTCGAAGGATATTCCTCAGAGCTGTCCCAACTGTAAGAGTCGCAGTATTCGTTACTATGGGACAGGAACTCAGAAGGCTTATGACGAGCTGGCAGAACTCTTTCCCCATGCACGCATTCTACGCATGGATGTGGATACGACTCGTAAGAAAGGTAGTCATCAAGCTCTGCTTGACCAGTTTGGTCGAGGGGAAGCAGATATTTTACTTGGTACTCAGATGATTGCCAAGGGTTTGGATTTTCCCAATGTAACCTTAGTCGGAGTGCTCAATGCGGATACGGCATTGAATTTACCTGATTTCCGTTCTTCTGAAAGAACCTTCCAGCTCTTGACTCAGGTTGCGGGCCGTGCAGGCCGGGCTGAAAAAGCAGGTCAGGTCTTGATACAGTCTTACAATCCGCAACACTATGCTATTCGATTTGCCAAGGATCAGGATTACGAAGGCTTTTATGCTTATGAAATGGGAATTAGACGACAACTTGGTTATCCGCCTTACTATTTCACCATTGGTATTACCCTTTCTCATAAGAGAGAAGAAGAGGTGGTCAAACGTGCTTATGAAGTTATGAACATCTTGCGGTCAGGCTTGTCAGAGACCAGTAAGATTCTCGGGCCAACGCCTAAACCGATTGCTCGTACCCACAACCTCTATCATTACCAGATTTTGATTAAATACCGTTTAGAAGATGAGCTGGGGCCGACCCTCAACCAGGTTCTGGCCTTGACTCAAGAACGGGAAAATAGTGAGCTCCGTCTCAGCATTGACCATGAGCCACAGCAATTTTTATAAGAAGGAGAAGATATGACAAAATTAATCTTTATGGGGACCCCCGACTTTTCAGCAACAGTCTTAAAAGGACTTTTGACAGATGACCGTTACGAAATTCTAGCCGTTGTGACCCAGCCGGACCGCGCTGTCGGCCGTAAAAAAGTGATTCAAGAAACTCCAGTCAAGCAGGCTGCCAAAGAAGCAGGACTTCCTATCTACCAACCTGAAAAATTATCTGGAAGTCCAGAGATGGAATCTCTTATGAAACTAGGAGCAGATGGAATCGTGACTGCTGCTTTTGGGCAGTTTCTTCCAAGTAAACTTCTTGATAGCATGGACTTTGCGGTCAATGTTCACGCCTCCCTCCTTCCTAAACACCGTGGTGGCGCTCCTATCCATTACGCCTTGATTCAAGGGGATGAGGAAGCTGGTGTGACCATTATGGAAATGGTCAAGGAAATGGATGCAGGAGATATGATTTCTCGTCGCAGCATCCCTATAACAGATGAGGACAATGTTGGTACCTTATTTGAGAAATTAGCGCTTGTTGGTCGTGATTTGCTTTTGGACACCCTTCCTGGCTATATTGCTGGGGAGATCAAACCTGTGCCTCAAGATCCAAGTCAGGTTACTTTCTCGCCAAATATCAAACCCGAGGAAGAAAAATTGGACTGGACTAAAACCAATCGTCAACTCTTCAACCAAATCCGTGGAATGAATCCGTGCCCTGTTGCCCATACTTTCCTCAAGGGAGACCGCTTTAAGATTTATGAAGCTCTACCAGTAGAAGGTCAGGGTAATCCGGGTGAAATCCTCTCTATTGGCAAGAAAGAATTGATTGTCGCAACGGCTGAAGGAGCTTTGTCTCTCAAACAAGTTCAGCCAGCTGGTAAACCTAAGATGGACATTGCTTCCTTCCTCAACGGAGTTGGACGTACATTGACTGTAGGAGAACGATTTGGTGACTAAAGTAGAAACGGCTAGAAGTTTAGCCCTAGCAGTATTAGAGGATGTTTTTATCAATCAAGCATACTCAAATATCGCCTTAAATAAACACCTCAAGGGGAGTCAGCTCTCTGCAGCAGACAAGGGCTTGGTGACCGAGCTGGTCTATGGAACGGTAGCCCGTAAACTGACTCTGGAATGGTACCTATCCCATTTTATCGAGGACAGAGACCAGTTAGATAGTTGGCTTTATGTCCTGCTTCTTATGAGTGCCTACCAGTTCCGCTATTTGGATAAGATTCCAGACCATGCTGTGGTCAATGAAGCGGTAGAACTAGCCAAAGTCCGTAAAAAAGGCAGTGAAAAATTGGTCAATGCAGTCCTTCGCCGTATCTTGCGTGAAGGCTGGCCAGATATTGCCAGCATCAAACGAAAAAACAAGCGTGATTCCATTGCCTATTCTCTACCGGTTTGGCTGGTGTCTAAACTTAAGGAAGAATACGGAGAGGAGCGAGCACAAGCCATCTTTGAAAGCCTCTTGGTGCGAAATAAGGCCAGCATCCGAGTGACTGATTTAAGTCGAAAAGAGGAAATTCAAGCCTTGTTAGAGGCTAGTGATTCATCCTTGTCTCCTTCTGGTCTGGTCAAGGAGCAAGGGCATTTTGCAGGACATGATTTGTTTGCGGAGGGAGCCATTACCATCCAAGATGAGTCCAGTCAATTGGTTGCTCCGACTCTTGATTTACAAGGGGATGAGCAGGTTCTAGATGCCTGTGCTGCTCCGGGTGGGAAAACATCCCATATAGCCTCTTATCTTACGACAGGTCAGGTTACTGCACTAGATCTTTATGACCATAAGTTGGAATTGATCCAAGAAAATGCGGAGCGTTTGGGGGTCGCAGAACGGGTTCAAACGCAAAAATTGGATGCCAGAAAGGTGCATGAGTTTTTTGGTCAGAATTCCTTTGACAAGATTCTAGTAGATGCTCCCTGTTCAGGAATCGGTCTTTTGCGCCGAAAACCAGACATCAAATACAATAAAGAAACGGCAGATTTCGCGTCCTTGCAGGAAATTCAGCTAGAAATATTAGGTAGTGTTTGTCAAACACTAGGCAAAGGTGGTATAATAACTTATAGTACCTGTACTATTGTCTCAGAGGAGAATTTTCAAGTCGTTAAGGCCTTTTTAGAAAGTCATCCCGAGTTCGAGCAGGTAAAACTAGAACATGAATGTAAGGATATCATGAAAGACGGCTGTATCCTCATTACACCTGAATTGTATGGAAGTGATGGATTCTTCATCAGTCAATTTCGCAAGATATCAGATTAGGAAGGAACTGACACATGGAAATTTCATTATTAACAGATGTTGGTCAGAAACGAACAAATAACCAAGACTATGTCAACCACTATGTCAATAGAGCTGGGCGTACCATGATTATTTTAGCTGATGGGATGGGAGGTCATCGCGCAGGGAATATCGCTAGTGAAATGGCGGTAACAGACCTAGGTATAGCTTGGGTTGATACCCAGATCGATACAGTCAATGAAGTGCGTGAATGGTTCACCCATTACCTAGAAATTGAAAATCAAAAGATTCATCAACTTGGACAAGATGAAGCTTACAGAGGTATGGGAACGACTTTGGAAGTCCTTGCTATTATTGATAATCAGGCGATCTATGCTCATATTGGTGATTCGCGTATCGGCTTGATTCGCGGAGAAGAATACCATCAGTTGACGAGCGACCATTCTTTGGTCAATGAATTGCTCAAGGCTGGTCAATTGACACCAGAAGAGGCAGAAGCTCATCCTCAAAAAAATATCATCACTCAGTCTATTGGGCAAAAAGATGAAATTCAGCCTGATTTTGGGACAGTCATTCTTGAGTCAGGTGATTATCTCTTGCTCAATAGCGATGGCTTGACCAATATGATTTCAGGCAGTGAGATTCGTGATATTGTAACCAGTGATATTCCTTTAGCAGATAAGACGGAGACACTTATTCGTTTTGCTAACAATGCAGGAGGTTTAGACAACATTACGGTTGCCCTTGTTTCTATGAACGAGGAGGATGCAGAATGATCCAAATCGGCAAGATTTTTGCCGGACGCTATCGGATTGTGAAACAGATTGGCCGAGGAGGCATGGCAGATGTCTATTTGGCCAAGGATTTAATTCTAGACGGAGAAGAAGTGGCAGTGAAGGTCCTAAGGACCAACTACCAGACGGACCCGATAGCTGTAGCTCGTTTTCAACGTGAAGCGAGAGCTATGGCAGATCTAGACCATCCTCATATCGTTCGGATAACAGATATTGGTGAGGAAGATGGTCAACAGTACCTAGCTATGGAGTATGTGGCTGGACTGGACCTCAAACGCTATATCAAGGAACACTATCCTCTCTCTAATGAAGAAGCCGTCCGTATTATGGGACAAATCCTCCTAGCCATGCGTTTGGCCCATACTAGAGGAATTGTCCATAGGGATTTGAAACCTCAAAATATCCTTTTGACACCAGATGGGACTGCTAAGGTCACAGACTTTGGGATTGCGGTAGCCTTTGCAGAGACGAGTCTGACTCAGACTAACTCGATGCTAGGTTCGGTGCATTACTTGTCCCCAGAGCAGGCGCGTGGCTCTAAGGCGACTGTGCAGAGTGATATCTATGCCATGGGGATTATTTTCTATGAGATGCTGACAGGCCATATCCCTTATGACGGGGATAGCGCGGTGACCATTGCCCTCCAGCATTTCCAAAAACCACTGCCGTCCGTTATTGCAGAAAATCCATCTGTATCTCAGGCTTTAGAAAATGTTATTATCAAGGCAACTGCTAAGAAATTGACAGATCGCTATAAATCAGTTGCTGAAATGTATGTGGATTTGTCTAGTAGTTTGTCTTATAATCGTCGTAATGAACCAAAGCTGGTCTTTGACGATGCGACTAAGGCGGACACCAAGACTCTACCAAAAGTATCCCAGAGCACCTTGACTTCGATTCCTAAGGTGCAAACACAAAGTCCGAAGCCACAGACTGCGAAGCCGAGTCAGCATGTTTCAGAAGACAATTACGCAAGCAAGCCTCTTAAGAAACGGAAATTTAGAGTTCGGTATATGATTTTGTTGGCCAGCATTGTATTGGTGGCAGCTTCTCTGATTTGGATATTATCCAGAACTCCTGCAACCATTGCCATTCCAGATGTGGCAGGTCAGACAGTTGCGGAGGCCAAGGAAACGCTCAAGAAAGTCAATTTTGAGATTGGCGAGGAGAAATCAGAGGCTAGTGAAAAGGTGGAAGAAGGGCGGATTATCCGTACAGATCCTGAAGCTGGAAAGACTCGAAAAGAAGGTTCGAAAATCAATTTGGTTGTCTCATCAGGCAAGCAATCCTTCCAATTGAGTAACTATATCGGCCGTAAATCGACAGATGTTATCGCAGAACTCAAGCAGAAGAAGGTTCCTGAAAATCTCATCAAGATTGAGGAAGAAGAATCAAGTGAGAGCGAAGCAGGAACTGTTCTCAGACAGAGTCCAGCTGCCGGAACAACCTATGATTTGAGCAAGGCCTCAACGATTACCTTAACCGTTGCTAAGAAAGTAACCAGCGTTGCTATGCCAAGTTATATAGGATCTAGTCTTGAATTTACTAAAAACAATCTCGTTCAAATTGTTGGTATTAAAGAAGCCAATATTGAAGTTGTAGAAGTGTCGACAGCTCCTGATGGAACTGCTGAGGGTACAGTAGTTGAACAGAGTCCAAAGGCGGGTGAGAAGGTTGATTTGACTAAGACGCGCGTCAAGATTTCAATCTACAAACCAAAAACACCGCCGTCAACGTCATCATCAGCACCATCCCAACGTGGAAACCAAGGTTCTACTACGACACCAAGTCAGGGGAACCAACAAGGAAATCAACGAGGGAATGCACCTGCTACGACTCAATCAAGTAGTGAAGGCAACCACGAAAATTCTCGTGATTAAACGAATCTTTGTCATGATTTCATGGCAAAGATTTTTTTTGACTCCAGATTTGTGATAGAATAGAAGGAGTTGATAAAAGGAGGCAAGCATGGAAGAATCAAAAGAATTAAATGCCGTCATTGATGTGATTATGCTAGCGGGGACTATTCTCCTTAAAAGTGGCTCAGAAATCCATCGTGTAGAAGATACCATGATTCGGATTGCGCATTCGCAGGGGATTGTGGATTGCAATGTTCTTGCCATGCCTGCTGCAATCTTTTTCTCGATTGAAAATACCAATATTTCGCGAATGAAGCGCGTGACCTCCTCTTCTTATAACATTGAAAAAGTCTGCGATGTGAACCAGATTTCTCGTCAGCTGGTTGGAGGGCAAATTGATTTAGAGACGGCCTTCAAGCAATTGACGGCCTTGCAAGCTCAACCGCTTCCCTATACCAAGTTGCAGGTAACTTTGGCTGCGACCTTTAGTGCTCCTTTCTTTTCGGTTATGTTTAGTGGAAATATCTACGACGCACTTGGGGCAGGAGTGGCTACCTTATTTGGTTTTGCCTTTTCCCTCTATGTGGAGAAGTTTATCCGAATTCCCTTTGTAACAGCCTTTGCTGGAGCCTTTGTCTTTGGGATGATTGCCCAGTTTTGGGCTCGCTACACAGGCTTTCCTTCGACAGCAGATTTGATTATAGCTGGTGCGGTCATGCCTTTTGTACCAGGAATTGCCTTGACAAATGCGGTTCGGGATATTATGACCAACCACATAAACTCTGGTATGAGTAAGATGTTTGAATCCCTACTCATTACCCTTGCTTTAGGGGCAGGAACTTCTGTCGCCTTGGTATTGATGAACTAATATGACACTAACAACCTTTTTATTACAAGCAGTGGCAAGTCTTCTTGCTATCATCACTTTTTTAATCGTACTCAATGTGCAACGCTCTATGCTCTTACCTGGAGGGATTTTGGGCATGGCTGTCTGGCTAATTTATCTCTTGCTCAAGGAACCAACCAATGTTATTGTAGCTACCTTCATTGCCGCCATTATCGGTTCTTGTGTCAGCCAGATTTTAAGTATTCTTTATAAGACACCTGCAGTGGTTTTTATCTTGGCCATCTTGGCACCACTGGTTCCGGGATACCTTTCTTATCGGACAACAGCCTTTTTTGTGACAGGTGATTACAGTCACGCCATTGCCAGTGCTACCTTGGTTGTTATGTTGGCTCTGGTAATTTCCATTGGAATGGCTAGCGGAACAGTGATTCTCAGACTGTATTCCTACTTACGAAAACAGCAAAATCGTTAGACTAACAAGAGGCTTGATTTGGTGAATCAAGTCTTTTTTCTCTCTTTTACTGCCATTTGTGATAGAATAGTACTGAACGATTTTTTACATGAATGATAAAACAGAGGTAAATATGACAATCGGTATTGATAAGATTGGTTTTGCGACCAGTCAATATGTCTTGAAATTACAAGACTTAGCAGAAGCGAGGGGAATTGACCCTGAAAAATTAAGCAAAGGACTCTTGCTCAAGGAATTGAGTATTGCGCCCCTAACTGAGGACATCGTGACCTTGGCGGCCAGTGCTAGTGACTCTATTTTAACTGAGCAAGAAAGACAAGAAATTGACATGGTCATTGTGGCTACCGAGTCAGGAATTGACCAGAGTAAGGCTGCGGCCGTCTTTGTGCATGGCTTGCTGGGCATCCAGCCCTTTGCTCGTAGTTTCGAGATCAAAGAAGCCTGCTATGGAGCGACAGCTGCCCTTCATTATGCCAAATTGCATGTGGAAAATTCTCCAGAGTCCAAGGTCTTGGTCATTGCCAGTGATATTGCCAAATATGGTATTGAAACTCCAGGAGAACCAACTCAGGGTGCTGGAAGTGTGGCCATGTTGATTACACAAAATCCACGAATTATGGCCTTTAATAATGACAATGTGGCTCAAACCCGTGACATCATGGATTTTTGGCGTCCAAATTACTCAACAACCCCTTATGTAAATGGTGTCTATTCTACCCAACAATATTTGGATAGTTTGAAAACGACTTGGTTTGAATACCAAAAACGCTACCAGCTTACTTTGGATGATTTCGCGGCGGTTTGCTTCCACTTGCCTTATCCTAAATTAGCACTAAAAGGCTTGAAAAAAATCATGGATAAGAACCTGCCTCAAGAGAAAAAAGACCTCTTGCAAAAGCATTTTGACCAGTCTATTCTCTACAGTCAAAAGGTAGGGAATATCTATACAGGTTCCCTCTTCCTTGGACTTTTGTCTCTCTTGGAAAATACAGATAGCTTGAAGGCTGGGGATAAAATTGCTATTTATAGTTACGGAAGTGGGGCTGTAGCTGAGTTCTTCAGTGGTGAATTGGTTGAAGGATATGAAGCTTATCTGGATAAAGACCGTTTGAATAAGCTCAACCAACGAACTGCCCTGTCGGTTGCAGACTATGAAAAGGTCTTCTTTGAGGAAGTGGACTTGGATGAAACAAACTCTGCCCAGTTTGCTGGCTATGAAAATCAAGAGTTTGCCTTGGTTGAAATTGTGGACCACCAACGCCGTTATAGCAAGGTTGAAAAATAATGAAGATAAGTTGGAATGGATTTTCTAAAAAATCATACCATGAGCGCCTCGAGCTGTTAAAAGCTCAGGCGCTCCTTAGTCCTGAAAAACAAACCAGTCTGGAGCAGGATGAACAGATTAGCGTGACTGTCGCAGACCAGCTGAGTGAGAATGTGGTGGGGACTTTTTCTCTACCTTATTCGCTGGTTCCAGAGGTTCTTGTCAACGGTCAGGAATACACTGTTCCCTATGTGACAGAAGAACCGTCTGTGGTTGCGGCGGCTAGCTATGCAAGTAAAATCATCAAGCGTGCAGGCGGTTTTACTGCACAAGTCCATGAGCGCCAGATGATAGGGCAGGTAGCTCTTTATCAAATTAGTGATTTTGGACAAGCGCAAGAGAAGATTGCCAGTAAGAAAGCGGAACTCTTGGAACTTGCCAATAATGCCTATCCTTCTATCGTTAAACGCGGGGGTGGGGCGCGTGATTTGCATGTAGAGCAGATCAAAGGTGAAACGGACTTTCTCGTCGTTTATCTTCATGTCGATACCCAGGAAGCCATGGGAGCCAATATGCTCAACACCATGCTGGAAGCCTTGAAACCAGTCTTAGAAGAACTCAGTCAGGGACAGAGTCTCATGGGAATCCTGTCCAACTACGCAACTGATTCTCTGGTGACTGCAAGCTGTCGCATCGCCTTTCGCTACTTGATCCGCCAAAAGGAGCAAGGACGAGAAATTGCAGAGAAGATAGCCTTGGCTAGTCAGTTTGCGCAGGCTGATCCTTACCGAACTGCTACTCATAATAAAGGGATTTTTAATGGTATTGATGCCATTTTGATTGCCACTGGTAATGATTGGCGTGCCATTGAGGCAGGAGCTCATGCTTTTGCAAGTCGAGATGGGCGTTATCAAGGTCTCAGCTCTTGGCGTCTAGACTTGGAGACAGAAGAATTGGTCGGTGAGCTGACCCTGCCCATGCCTGTGGCGACCAAGGGTGGCTCTATTGGTCTCAATCCTCGTGTAGCTCTCAGTCATGAACTACTGGGGAATCCTTCTGCCAAAGAATTAGCCCAGATTATCGTGTCTATCGGTCTCGCTCAAAACTTTGCGGCCCTCAAAGCCTTGGTGAGCACAGGCATCCAGCAAGGCCACATGAAATTGCAGGCCAAATCCTTAGCTCTCCTAGCTGGTGCTAGTGAGTCTGAAGTTGCTCCCCTGGTCGAGCGCCTTATCGCAGATAAAACCTTTAACCTAGAGACAGCCCAGCGCTATCTCGAAAACTTAAGATTGTAAAAAAACTCAGACCAATTCGTCTGAGTTTTCTTGTGCCTATACTCAATGAAAATCAAAGAGCAAACTAGGAAGCTAGCCACAGGTTGCTCAAAGCACTGCTTTGAGGTTGTAGATAAGACTGACGAAGTCAGTAACCATATCTACGGCAAGGCGACGCTGACGTGGTTTGAAGAGATTTTCGAAGAGTATTAAATACTTTTTCCTGGTAAAAGAGTAACTGGTAAGAAGTAACCAGTTGTCGCGACTTCCTTGCCTTCGATTTTTTGCAAGAGTAGATCAACAGTGAGGCAGGCAATTTCTTCCAAGGGTTGTTTGATAGTAGCCAGTTGAGGGTAGTAATTTTCGATAAAGTAGGTACCATCATAGCCGATGACCTTGAGCTCTTCAGGAACAGAGATTCCCAATTCTTGAGCAATTTTAATGACCAGAATAGCTGTTAAATCATCCGAAGCAAAGATGGCATCTGGCTTTTGGCGAGTCAAGATATTCTTGATTTCCATTTCTTTTCTGACAGGAGAAAAGTCACTGGAAACATTGATAATAGGTGCTTTTGGGAGTATAGATGCAAAACCAGCGTGGCGCAGTCCAGTCGGCGAATTAGAATTGTCATTCCCTGTAATCATGATGATAGACTGGGCTCCTGTCTTAACCAAGGTCTGGGCGGCAAGAACTCCACCAGCATAGTTATCAGAGGAAACGACAGGGATGTCTGGAGACAGGTTTCGGTCGAAGGAAATAATCGGCGCCGTCACACGATTGTAGTCTTCAATTCCCAAGTTGTGACTACCAGAAATGATGCCGTCCACCTGATTGGCTTCTAACATTTCGATGTACTCGCGTTCCTTCTCAGAATCGTGCTCGCTGTTGCAGATGATGGTCTTGTAACCATTTTTAAAGAGTTGGTGTTCCAATTTATCAATTAATTCTGCATAGAAAACATTGGAAATATTGGGAAAAATCAAGCCGATTAATTTAGCTGATTTTCCTTGCAGACTACGAGCCAGGTTGTTGGGTTTGTAGCCCAATTCTCGCATGGCTTCATTTACTTTTTGAATGGTTTTCTCAGATAGATAGCCTTTTTTATTGATAACCCGAGAAACGGTAGTAGGGCTGACGCCTGCAAGTTTGGCGACATCAGTTAGTTTTGCGACCATAATCTAATTCATAGTAAGTTCCAGTTGGGTTTCCAGATTTGATGAGGATACCATTTTGGTCCGCATGTGGGAAGACACGACCAGAAAATACTTTTTCT
This sequence comes from uncultured Streptococcus sp., assembly GCA_934216185.1. Lineage (GTDB taxonomy): Bacteria > Bacillota > Bacilli > Lactobacillales > Streptococcaceae > Streptococcus. Next base: position 13,406 of record CAKQBM010000010.1, read on the forward strand.
CCTTTATTGATGAAAATTTCAAAGACAGACTTGTCGATAAAAATAGTAGCAGTAGTAGCTTGATTGTCGATTGGGCAAGAACGAGTTGTCCCAAATTCTTGAGCATACTGTTCACCAGCCTGGCTACGATCCACTGTCACTTGACCATTTACAAGGTCAAAGTTGATTGCAAGTCCCTTGCCTTCTTTATCAGCAAGTAAGACAATCTCGCTCTGGCTATTAGCTTCCAAGTTGAGCTCGAGTTCGTAGGTGTTCTTTGTTTGAGCACGGTTTGAGAAGGCTTCTTCATAAGCACGAAGGTCCTTGATAGCTGCGACTGGGTATTGGTAGAGTTTGCCGTCTTTGATAGTCAGTTCTTTGACCAAAGAGAAGGTTCCTTGGTGGTCAAAACGGTCAGATGGGTAAGAAACATCTGGCAAACCAAGCCAGCTAACTGCTAGAGCACGTCCATCAGGAGCGTTGAAGGCTTGGGTAGCATAGGCTTCAAAACCATAATCCATGTTTTGAAGTTGAGACACATCTACCATTTTGGCATTTTCAGGGTCAAAGGAAGCCCCGATTTTATACATATTTGGATAGATATTATCGTAATCTAAAACTTTCTTATCCAATCCTTGAGGGCAGTAGAGAAGGACAGGTTGCTCGCCTACAAAGACCAGGTTTGGACATTCCATCATGTAGGCAGTGCGGTCGTTAGCAAAGTCAAGGTCGCCAACTACTTGCCAGTTTGTGTATTCGTTGTCAATAGCCTTGTAGAGACGGACGAAGCCTTTTTTCTCCAAGTCCTGTCCACCGACGATGGCATAATATTGACCCTTGAAGTTAAAAATTTGCGGATCGCGAAAGTGGTCAGTAGAGTCAACTGGCTGGTCAATCAAGATCTTGTCAATCTTTGTAATCTTGCCATCCTTGTCCATCAAGGCCCCAATCTGATATGGGTGACGGATCCAGTTTTCATCACGGACATTTCCTGTATAGAATAGAAACAAGTTATCGCCAAACTGCATGGCAGAACCAGAGTAGGCACCGTGGCTATCTAATGGAGTATCAGGCAAGACTTTGATTCCAGTTTCTGTGAAGTGAACCAAGTCCTCACTTTCCAACTGCACCCAAGATTTCAAACCGTGGGCTGCACCAAAAGGAAAGTTTTGATAAAAAACAACCCACTTTCCATCAAAGTAAGAAAAGCCATTTGGGTCGTTGAGAAGTCCTGTTTTTGGCTCAACATGGTAATGAGTATGCCATGGAGATTGTGCCATATTTTCCTTAATATTCTTAATTTCTTCTTGCGTCCAGTCTTGATAAAGTCTGTAACGACGCTCAGTAGTCCATTCCATTCTTTCATTCCTCCAAAAATCTTATCACTTTTAATAGTAACCGTTTTCGGGGAAAAAAGCAAGCCTTTTATGTTAAAAAAAGAGAAAAAACTGTCAAACGTTTATCATAAAACAAATGAAGGAAATCAATCAAATTTTCAGGAAAATATGAAAGATAATGAAATAAAACCCTTTTTAACCAAGATTTTAAACTTATTTTTTTAAGGAATAGCTGATAAAACAATCAAAATCAATCAATCTAAAGCGAACCAACTAAGTGGATAGAATATTTTTTCTGCAAAACGCTTGACATATTTCTAAAACATGATAAAATAATAGTCGTAGGGCGGATAAAATCGCTTTCAAACAGTTTACAAAATTTTATATAAGGAGATTTTTGCAAATGAACAATCAGGAAATTGCAAAAAAAGTCATCGATGCCTTGGGCGGACGTGAAAATGTCAACAGTGTAGCTCACTGTGCGACTCGTCTTCGTGTCATGGTCAAAGATGAAGGAAAAATCAATAAAGAAGTGATTGAGAACTTGGAAAAAGTTCAAGGTGCTTTCTTTAACTCAGGTCAATACCAAATCATCTTTGGTACAGGTACAGTTAACAAAATGTACGATGAAGTTGTTGCACTTGGTTTGCCAACATCTTCTAAAGCTGACATGAAAGCAGAAGCTGCCAAACAAGGGAACTGGTTCCAACGTGCTATCCGTACTTTCGGTGACGTTTTCGTTCCAATCATCCCAGTTATCGTAGCGACAGGTCTTTTCATGGGTGTGCGTGGTCTTTTCAACGCTCTTGAAATGCCACTTCCAGGAGACTTTGCAACTTACACTCAAATCTTGACAGATACAGCCTTCATCATTTTGCCAGGTTTGGTTGTGTGGTCAACCTTCCGTGTATTCGGTGGAAATCCAGCCGTTGGTATCGTTCTTGGTATGATGCTTGTTTCTGGCTCACTTCCAAACGCTTGGGCGGTCGCTTCAGGTGGTGAAGTAACAGCTATGAACTTCTTTGGATTCATCCCTGTTGTTGGTTTGCAAGGTTCCGTTCTTCCAGCCTTCATCATCGGGGTTGTCGGAGCTAAATTTGAAAAAGCTGTCCGCAAGGTTGTTCCAGATGTGATTGACCTTTTGGTAACTCCATTCGTGACACTTTTGGTGATGTCTATCCTTGGACTCTTTGTCATCGGACCAGTCTTCCACATTGTTGAAAACTACATCCTTATCGCTACAAAAGCGATCCTCAGCATGCCATTTGGTCTTGGTGGTTTCTTGATTGGTGGGGTTCACCAATTGATCGTCGTGTCAGGTGTGCACCACATCTTCAACTTGCTTGAAGTTCAATTGCTTGCTGCTGACCATGCTAACCCATTCAACGCTATTATCACTGCGGCTATGACAGCTCAAGGTGCTGCGACTGTTGCGGTTGGTGTTAAAACTAAAAATCCAAAACTGAAAACACTTGCTTTCCCAGCTGCTCTTTCTGCCTTCCTCGGTATTACAGAGCCTGCTATCTTCGGGGTTAACTTGCGCTTCCGTAAACCATTCTTCCTTTCATTGATTGCTGGTGCAATCGGTGGTGGCTTGGCTTCTATCCTTGGACTTGCTGGTAATGGTAGTGGTATCACCATCATCCCTGGTACAATGCTTTATGTTGGTAACGGACAACTTGCCCAATACCTTCTTATGGTAGCTGTATCATTTGCACTTGGTTTTGCTCTTACTTACATGTTTGGTTACGAGGATGAAAAAGAAGTTGCTACTGAAGTAGAGACAGAACGTTTGGTCCAAGAAGAAACAACTGGTAACATTCCAGCAGCTCTTCAAAATGAAACACTTGTAACTCCTATCGTTGGTGATGTTGTCGCTCTTGCTGATGTCAATGACCCAGTCTTCTCAAGTGGAGCTATGGGACAAGGTATCGCTGTGAAACCAAGCCAAGGCGTGGTCTATGCACCAGCTGATGCTGAAGTTTCAATCGCCTTTGCAACAGGTCACGCCTTTGGTTTGAAAACAACTAACGGTGCTGAAGTCTTGATCCACGTTGGTATCGACACTGTAACTATGAACGGTGAAGGTTTCGAACAAAAAGTTGCTCAAGGTGACAAGGTGAAAGCAGGCGATGTTCTTGGAACATTTGACTCAAACAAAATCGCTGCAGCTGGTCTTGATGATACAACAATGGTTATCGTTACAAATACAGCTGACTACGCTTCAGTAGCTCCAGTCGCAACAGGTTCAGTTGCGAAGGGGGATGCTGTGATCGAAGTGAAAATCTAATCAATCCTCTCTAATGCGAAAACGAACAAATGACATGTTTGTTCGTTTTTGCTTGAATGGTAAGATTTACAGAGGAAAATCTAAAAAATAGAGAAATTTAGACTTTCGAAATATGCTATAATAAAGAAAATAAAAACAAGAGGTTTATCATGACAAAATTATATGGAAGCTTGGAAGCGGGCGGTACAAAGTTTGTCTGTGCTGTCGGTGATGAAAACTTTAACGTTGTAGAAAAAACACAATTTCCAACAACAACTCCAATTGAAACAATCGATAAAACTATTGAGTTCTTCTCGAAATTCGATAACCTTGCTGGTCTTGCAGTTGGTTCATTTGGTCCGATTGATATTGACAAAAATTCAAAAACCTATGGCTTTATCACAACAACTCCAAAACCTCACTGGGCAAATGTAGACTTGCTTGGTGCTCTTCGTCGCGCTCTTAACGTGCCAATGTACTTCACTACGGACGTAAACAGCTCTGCCTACGGTGAAGTGGTTGCCCGTAACAATGCTGGTGGCCGTATCGAAAACTTGGTTTACTACACAATCGGTACAGGTATCGGTGCTGGTGTTATCCAACGTGGTGAGTTTATCGGTGGTGTGGGTCACCCTGAAATGGGTCACTACTATGTGGCTAAACACCCAATGGATATTGAAAAAGAATTTAACGGTGTTTGTCCATTCCACAAAGGATGTTTGGAAGGTTTTGCGGCTGGTCCAAGTCTAGAAGCTCGTACAGGTATTCGTGGTGAAAATATTGAACTCAACAGCTCTGTCTGGGATGTTCAAGCCTACTACATCGCTCAAGCTGCGGTCAATGCTACAGTGACTTTCCGTCCAGACGTGATTGTCTTTGGTGGTGGAGTTATGGCTCAACAACACATGCTGGACCGTGTCCGTGAGAAGTTTACAGCTCTTCTCAATGGCTACCTACCAGTGCCAGATGTGCGTGATTACATCGTGACGCCAGCAGTCGCAGGAAATGGTTCTGCCACACTTGGAAACTTTGTTCTTGCAAAAGAAGTTTCAAAATAAACTACAAAATCCGCTTGGGAAACCAAACGGATTTTTTATATGTCAAAGCATTTGCCAGAAAAAGTCAATAATATAGGTCAGACCGTAGGTATAGACCACGAGGGTAAAGGGTTTGGTTAGAATGATGATGATCATATAACGCTTGAAGGTCATCTTGGTCAGGGCAGCCAGCATACAGAGAAAGTCAGCTGGACTAATGGGCCAAATCATCATAAAGATAAAGAAACGGTCAAAACGATTGCCCTTATCCAACCAGCCGATATACTTGTCATAGGTGCGCTTGCTGACGACAGACTGGACAAAGGCAGCCCCATAGAGGCGCACCAGATAAAAGATAATGGCACAACCAATCACGATTCCGATATAGTTGTAGATAGTCCCGATGATGTGCCCGTAGATAAAGACTCCTGCCACCGAGGTCAAGGCCCCAGGAATGATAGGGACGACCGTCTGTAAAATCTGTAAAAAGATAAAGAGAGGTGGCCCCCAGATGCCTGCCTGCTGGATAAAGGCAGAGAGGGTTTCCTTAGACTGTAAAATCCCAGCCTGATAAGCCCAAATACAGAAAATCAAACTCCCAACACCACCGACAATCGATGAGATATTGATAACTTGCTGTAGAAGGGGAGAAACAGCTTTCATTTGTTTATCCTGTGACATGTAAACTCCTCTTAGATAGTATATTTCTACTATACCATATTTTAGAGGAGAAAGGGGGAATGAGTGTTTTTGCGATGGGAAGAGTGATGGAATTTGAGCCTAAACATGCTATAATAAAGGAAGCAGACACGTAGCAAAGGAGAGAGTATGATACAGGTAAAACCAGAACTGGAGATAGAAAAACAACTGATCAGCCAACTGGTAACTGGGGAAAGTCAATGGACATACAGAGAAGACCTCAAAACAGAAGAGCAATTATGGGAAAACTTCTTTGAAAAGCTAGCCCAGAACAATGTGGCGCTATTGGCAGATCATCCCCTGACAGAACAGGAAAAACGCCAGATAAATAATCAACTGAACTTTGTTAGCTACTATGATGCAGCCAAGTGGTTGGTCGGCGAAAATGGCATTTCCAAGGTTGAGGTTCAGAGAGAAGATGCTAGTTTGGGGACTATCCGTTTATCTGTCATTTGGCGAGACAATATCGCAGCTGGTAAGTCTAGTTATGAGGTTGTCAACCAAGTCGAGAGAGATAAAGTAACTCCTCAGGATCAAGACCGTAGGCTAGATGTGACCCTCTTGATCAATAGCCTTCCCATGATTCAGATCGAGCTTAAAAGTCCCAGAGTTGCTTTTTTAGATGCTTTTCATCAAATTAAAAAATATGACCGCGAAGGCAAGTTCCGTGGCATCTACTCTAGCTTACAGATGTTTGTTGTGACCAATAAAGTAGACACACGCTATATCGCTGCAGCTAGGGAAAATAAACTCAACAAGCAATTTCTAACTAAGTGGGTCGATAAGGATAATCAACCCATAACGAGCTTGACCAGCTTTGCCCACGAAGTCCTTTCCATCCCTCGTGCTCATCAGATGGTCATGCAGTATTCTGTCCTTGATGATAGTAAGAAGGCTCTTATCCTCCTGCGTCCCTACCAGATTCATGCTATTGAGGCTGTTCAGGAAGCCTCTCGCCAACAAGCATCAGGCTACGTTTGGCATACGACAGGTTCAGGTAAGACCCTGACTTCTTATAAAGTAGCGCGGAATCTCCTCCAGATTCCATCCATCCAAAAGACGATTTTTGTCGTTGACCGTAGGGACTTGGATCAACAGACTACCTCGTCCTTTCTCTCCTATGCGACTAATGATGTCATTGATATTGATGAGACGGATAATACCCATGATTTGGTCAAGCGACTAGGAAGTAATGATAAGCGTGTAGTGGTAACGACCATCCAGAAAATCACCACCATGATGCGTAAGTTTGAGCAAGGTCTTTACCAACGAGATGCGGACAAAATCAAGGGTCTTCGAGTGGCCTTTGTCGTGGATGAATGCCACCGTGCTGTTACGCCACAAACGCAAAAAGACATTAAGGGCTTTTTCCCACAGTCTCTCTGGTATGGTTTTACAGGCACACCTATCTTTAAGGAAAATAAACGCCAACAGGTCGGTGACCTAGCTCAGACCACCCAACAGCAATACGGAGACCGTCTCCATGAGTATACAGTCAAGGAAGCTATCCATGACGGAGCAGTTTTAGGCTTTAAGGTGGATTATCGCAATACCCTCATCACGGATAAATCCGAAAATGACCTACCAGATACCGTCTACGAGGATGAGGAGCATATGCTGGAAGTCCTGGATGCCATTATCAATAAATCCCGTCAACAGTTAGGCTTCCAAAAAGGAGTTGGTAAGACCTACAATGCTATCCTGACCGTTAAATCAATCCCTCAAGCCCAAGCCTATTATGACCTCCTCAAACGAGTCAAGGATGGGGAGACGAGAGTTAAGGTATCGGAAAGGGTCAAGCAGGTTCTTCCAGACTTTCCAAAGGCGACGATCACCTACTCGGTCACAGAAAATGAAGAAGACTCAAGAGCCAACCAAGACCACATGAAGCAGGTCTTAGAGGACTATAACCAAGAGTTTGATACCCACTTTACCATGTCGGATCTTCGTGGCTTTAATACGGATGTCAATAACCGTCTAGCTCGAAAACAGGACAAATACCTCTATCGCAATGAACAGTTGGACTTAGTCATCGTGGTCAATCGTCTCTTAACGGGATTTGATGCGCCTTGTCTATCAACTCTCTTTATCGACAGAAAGCCCATGCAACCGCAGGACTTGATTCAGGCCTTTAGCCGAACCAACCGTATTTTTGACAGCAGTAAGACCTACGGTCATATCATAACCTTCCAAAAGCCTCTAGCCTTTAAGGAAGCAGTAGATAATGCCCTCAAACTCTACTCAAATGGTGGTGAAAACGAGGTCCTAGCCCCAAGCTGGGAAGAGGAAAAGAGGAACTTTTTACGGAGTTGCAGTGATTTCAAAAATCTTGCTACTGATGACTATGTGAACGGTCTAGATCTCGAGCAAGTCTCTACCCCTGAGTTGAGGAAACTAGCTAAAACCTATCAAGCCTTTGATAAATACCTAGCTTCTATCCGAGTGTATAAAGAATATGATGAGGAAGAGCTTTACAGTCAGACGGGATTTGATGGAGAAAAGTTGGAAAGGTATCTGGGACTTTATCGAAATGTCCTTGCAGAATTAAAAAGCCGAGTAGAGGATGATGACGATGGTGAACCACTTGATATTCACTATGAACTGGAGTCTATCCAAGTAGACGAAATCAACTATGCCTATATCTTGACCTTGATTCAAAGTCTGATTGAGCAAGGCCAGAGTCAAGAAAAGAACCTAAGCGCTCAAGATAAGGAAGCGGTGGATAACTATATTCAGAGTCTTGAGAAGACCAATCCAAATCTTGCTCAGATTATCACTGAACTGTGGAGAGAGGTACAAGAACATCCAGAAAGCTATCGTGGTCAGTCTATCGCAAATATCTTGGATCAGATGATTGAGGCTGTCATCCAGCAACATATCCAAGTCTTTAGCAAACGCTGGTATGTCGGCGAAGATGAACTCCGTTACTATGTCGAACACTACCGTAAGGGAGCTAAAAAACAACTAGGAGAAAGCCAGTTGACCAAGAGCCAGCGCTATCAGGACTATAAGCTAGAGGTGGCAGATGCCCTCAATCCTCTCCTCCATAAAAAACAAATCAAGGAAGTCTATACTCAGCTAGTGGAGGAAGTCATTGAGCCGTTGAGGGTTGGGAGATAGCTCTTCGAGACTTAGAATAGGCTCACTTCCTAAAGTTTACATGTATTCTAAGTTTCGAATGATTGTAATTACATAAATTTACAAGTATTCTAAGCTTCGAATGGCTTATCTGAGAAAATTTTGAGGCCTTCTAGCTTTCGAATAGTCGTCTTTCCTAAAGTTTAAATGTATTCTAAAGCTAGAAGAGTTAAAATCTAAAAATAGTAAGAGTCTCTATCGGATGGACGGTATGTATGTCCAGTCAGATAGGGATTTTTTAATTTGGAAAAGTCTGATTTGTCCTGAAAAGTACCTTTTAGATGGAAATAATGACAGTTGAGAAGATGAAGGGCAAAATGTTTTGGGAAACTGTTAGAATGGATGTATCAACTTAAAGGAGAAAAATTAATGAAGAAAGTTAGAGATGATGAGGAGAGTCTACTATGGTCACTTCCTGTATTTGGCATTGTATTGTTAGTCTGTATTTTGTTTCAAGTCTTTGAAGTAAAGGATAATTCGATGTTAATAGAACACAGGGGAGGGAGTGTTGTAAAATCTGTTCCAAGAGAACCTCATCTTGCAGATCTACTCTCCTCTTGGTTTGATAGAGAAGATAATAAATGATTCGTTAAATAGAAAGGATATCATCATGACAAAAACATACGCTATTCGCCCGCTTAGTTACAGCAATTTTACCAACCGTG
>CAKQBM010000011.1 GCA_934216185.1 uncultured Streptococcus sp.
TGAGTACAAATGTTACAAATTCAGAAAACGTATCAACACCAACAAGTACGACAAGTCAAGAACAATCAACAGCTCAGCCTGTTTCACAAAGCACAGTTGCTAGCTCGAAACAGCTATTACCAAATACTGGTACAGAAGCATCCAAATCATCTGTACTTTTAGGAGCTTTGGCAGCTATAACTGGTCTAGGTTTGTTTGCGAAACGCCGTAAACGTGATGATGAAGAATAATTGAGTTAAAAATATGTAGAGTGTATTTTTAACCCGATTTATAAAACTCCCTTAGATGATCTTTCATCCAAGGGAGTTTTTTCATTATGTGACTATTGCTTCGTTCCATATTATTGAATCTAGAACAGGACAACGCAGTGCAATGCAACTTCTATAGTAAATTGAATCTGAAACAGTACGAAACGATTCCTGAAACATTTCTAGAAATTAATCTGATTTTCTCAATCGATTTATTTTCATCTTATTTCAAGCTACTATACATCAAAAAACTTCAAACGCCATACAATAAAGATATTGAAGCCAATTGTAAAGTAGAAGTAGAAAATAGGATACAAAGTCTTATAGTCAATTTCATGGAGATTTCCCCAAGGTTTTTAAATGCTTTTAGAAGGAATCTATATTGCAAAATAGTGCTATTTTTGGTATGATTATGTATTAGATAGTAGAATGTTTTTATTAAGTTTATACTCAATGAAAATCAAAGAGCAAACTAGGAAACTAGCCGCAGGTTGCTCAAAGCACTGCTTTGAGGTTGTAGATAAGACTGACGAAGTCAGTTACATATATCTACGGCAAGGCGACGTTGACGTGGTTTGAAGAGATTTTCGAAGAGTATTAATAGTATGAAATGGTAGGTATTATGAGTAAGAAAGTAATTGTTCTTGCAGCAAATCAAGCTTATGTGAGCTATTTAGAAACAACAATTAAATCGATATGTAGCCATATGAAGCAGATTAAGTTTTATATCCTAAATGAAGATATTCCAACGGATTGGTTTCAGCTAGTAGAGAATCATCTTGAAAAAATAGATTCAGAGATTGTAAATGTTAGATGTTCTTCAGCTATGTTTCAGGATTATAAACTTCCAACAGCGCATTTAAACTATGCCACTTATTTTCGTTATTTAATTCCAAATCATGTCCCAGAAGACAGAGCCTTGTACTTGGATAGTGATATGATTGTGACACAAGATTTATCAGATTTATTTGAACTGGATATGCAAGGTTATCCTGTTGCTGCAGTTGAAGATTTACCGACAACATCGGATAAGTTTAATGCTGGTTTATTATTGATAGATAATAAAAAATGGAGAGAGGAAGATGTTGTGAAACAGTTATTTGATTTGACTGCTCAACATCATCATGAGGTCTATGGGGATCAAGGAATCTTGAATCTCGCTTTTCAGGATAATTGGTATCGTCTTCCTCTAACCTATAACCTTCAAGTGGGGTCAGATAGTCAGCAATTTACACTGGGAGATATGGCTTGGTATGATCTTTTCAAAGGAAAACCAGCAGTCATTCACTATACTACAGGCTTGAAGCCATGGCATCAACATCATTTTAATCGATTCAGAGAAGAATGGTGGTTTTATTATGGATTGTCATGGGAGGATGTTCTTCTTAGAAAATATCCTGCAAAAGAAGGATGGAGCGCTCTTGTTTCAAAACCACCTTATCAAACAGCTATTTACACGAATACCGTGAATTTGCATGAAGCAGAGAATTTGATTAAAGCTCTTCCACAAGTGAATTTTAATATTTTGGCCCATTGCTATTTTGCACCAGAAATTTTAATGTTGGAAAAGTATAAAAATGTAACCCTTTTTCCATGCTTTGATCCTTTGACGCATGAAAAAGTGTTCAATCAGTTAGATTTTTATCTAGATATTAACTATGAGGGCGAAATTTACAACATTATCCAAAAAGTGGTAGATAAGGGAATTCCTTTCTATTCTTTCCAAGCAACAAATCATGCACAAGAAATCTCTCACTATGTTTTTGAAAATCAGGATGTTCAAGGGATGATTCAGCATATCAAAAACTATTTGGATACCCTAGAAAATAAGGAGAAGGAATGCAAACAGAACCATTAATCAGTGTTATCGTACCAGTCTACAATGTAGCACCTTATCTAGAATATTGTCTTAATAGTATTCAACAGCAATCTTATCAACAGTTAGAAATCATTTTAGTTGATGATGGTTCAACAGATGATTCATCTAGTATTTGTAAAAAATATCTAAATCAAGATTTAAGATTTAAGTATATTTATCAAGAAAACGCAGGATTATCAGCGGCACGAAATACAGGAATTGCTGCAGCAAGTGGAGATTATATTACCTTTGTAGATTCGGATGATTGGTTGGATACGAGTGCGATTGAAATACTTTATCAGAATTTGAAAAAATATGACGCAGATATTGCGGCAGGGAACTATAATATGTATAACGATAGTAAGCAAGAGTTCTCCTTTAAAGTTTTTGATAGCGATTATAGGGAACAAGTTTATGTAGATAAAGAAGTTATGTATCAGTTTGCTGAACAGGAGATGAAGGACATGGCTTGGGCGTGCTCTGTAATGAAACTATATAAAAGGGACTTATTTGAAGGTTTACGTTTCCCTCTAGGAAAAAATGTTGAAGATACTTTTGTCATATACAAGGTCTTTCTTAAAGCTAAGAGAGTTGTTCATGTGGAGAAGGCTATTTATTGGTATCGGGTAGGAAGAGAAGGTACCTTGAATAATGTCTGGACAGAAAAACGAGTTATGAATGAAATGGAAGCTTGGAATGAGCGCTTAGCCCTTATTGCAATGATGGGACATGATATATCTGGTCATAGTTATATTTATTATTGTCGCTTAACCCGAGCTCTTGAAATGATGGAAGAAGTTGGTTTACAAGGAACAGAAACCTATAGACGTGTGAAAGAAAATTATTATATTCGTTCAAGAGAATGGGAAAAGTAAAAAATGTTTGTAATTGCAAAAAAAACAGATGATAAAGTACCGAAAATTAAGGAAATTTTTCAAAAATTAGAGAAGCCGTTAACCGTATTCTATGTTGATTGTTTTGATGATCTAGATCGTCTTGAACAAGGTGAGTTAACAGCGCTAACATACTTTCTAATGAAAGAAGAGGGGCAACCTCTCTTTTTTAACAATTTACCTCTGCCCCCTTACTGGGAGATAACGACAGATGGTTTAGAAGGCTATGTATATGATCAAGGTAAAAAGAAAGCGGGAATCCAGTTTCGTCAACCACAATCAGAACGTACTGTTGCGAGAGTTTACTGGTATGATGAAGAAAAATGTATCTGGATAGATTATTACAGTGCTTATGGTTGGAAAGTTTGTCGTGAGCTTTTAGATGAGGAAGAAAAGAGTATACTGAGAACGATTTACAACTCAGAGGGGAGAGAGCTTCTGGTAGAATGGCTACAACAAGATAAAATAGCTTACTTTGATTCACAGAAGAATCCGACTATCTATCCGAATCGTCATTCTTTTCTCCTTAAAGTATTAGAAGAGATAGCAGAGAGAGAAGATATTTTAATTTTGGGAGAAGAGATTCTCTCGCTTCTTCCATCAAGCAAGAAAGACAATTACTATTATTTGGCAGATGATATAAGAGAGGCTGATAAGATTGCAGACCGAGTGAATCAGGTTCTAGTAATGTCCTCTAGAACTTCTGATTTTTCTCCTTACACTCATTTATATGGTTTTGCCTTAGATAAACCAGTTCCAGTTAGACCACAAGCTATAATTGTTACGAATTCTGAATGGATAGAAGGCTTAGAACAATTATTGATTCAGTTCCCAGAGATTGATTTCCATGTGGGAGCAGTTACTGAGATGGGAAGTCGTATTACTAATTTATCCATTTACCCTAATATCCATATCTATCCTGGGATGACTTATCAACTTTTTCAAGAATTACTTGATAGAAGCAGTTTTTACTTCGATATTCAGTATGATATTGAAATTTTTGCCTCTTCTTTACGTGCAGTAGAAAAAGGTGTATTACTTTATACATTGGATAATCTAACTCATCATGAAGAATATAAACAATTAGAAACCTGTTACGATACAATAGAGTCTCTCATTCAAAATGTACGCCAAGTTTTAGAAAATCCTGATAAGTATCATCAACTATCTAGAAATCAGGCTCAAATATTAGGAGTAGCTAGTTTAGAAGATTATCGTAGTTTATTTGACAGATGGGAGAGAAAAAATGACGGTTTATAATTTTAATCTACTCTTAGGCTTCGAAGCAAATGGTGTAGATGTTGCCCAAGCCCATCGCTTGCAGTTGTTTCGTAGTTTAGATTTAGATACTCGTTTTGTTTTTACTCAGTGGCCTCATTCTGATCAGTTAGATTATTTTTTATCAAAGGGCTATGATTATGAAGAACTTTTATTTGCCCAACTTCTTTTTACGGATCAACAGAGTGCAGCACCAACTCTTTCTCCACATGAACTAGAAGAGCAACTAGGTTTAAATACTTCGCAAATCATTCATGAGACAAGTTCAGGAAGAACTTATCAGTTGAACGAAGGAGAGTTACTTGTTTTCGTATATGACAAGAAAGACTTCTCTAAAGTGCAGTTTATTGAATATTTTTCAGGGGGATATTTACTCAAAAGAGAAACCTATGCCGCAACAAAATTAGTAACAGATTATTTCATTTTAAATTATCAAAATGGTCACGTTTTAGCTGAGTTAGGAAGACGAGTCTATCACAATTTAGATGGAAGTGTCGGACTAGAAGAAATTTTAGTCAATGGGAAACAGCGTTATTTGCTTCAGAATGAAAAATTAATAACACATGCAGAATTGATGGAAATCTTTGTTAAAAAACTTCAATTGAAGGCAAATGATATTGTGATTATGGATAGAGCTTCAAATATGGATTTTGCGCGTCCTTTATTGGAGCAAGAGTCAGGAGCTCGGTTGGGATTGGTATTCCATTCGGAACATACTTTTGGAAATCAACCTTTTAGCTATGAATATTATTACCCTGTAAAATATGCTCATCGTTTTGATTTTATGATTGTTTCGACTGACCTACAGGCAAAAGTTTTGAAAGAATCTTTTGAGAAAGAGGGTAAGGAAGCTCCTAGGATTTATGTGATTCCTGTAGGGAGCCTGAAACAGTTACACTATTCTGAGCAAGATAGAAAAACTACCAAAGTGATGACGGCATCTCGACTGATATATTCTAAGCGCGTGGATTTAGCAATTCGGGCAGTCGCATTGGCTCATGAAAAAGGTGGAGATATTGAGTTTTCAATTTTTGGACGTGGCATAGAGTATGACAGTTTGGAAAATCTTATCCAAGAATTAGGGGCGCAGGAGTATGTTCATTTAATGGGTTATGCAGATCTGACAACTCAATATTTGAATCATAGCATTTATCTGACAACTTCTTTATCTGAAACATTTGGTTTAACCTTGATGGAAGCGACTGGAGCAGGATTAGCTATGGTTGGTTTTGACTTGAGATATGGGAATCCATCCTTTATAAAAGATGGTTTTAATGGCTATCTAGTTTCTTTTGAGGATAAAAGTGATCAAGAAAGAGTAGAAGAAATTGCTCACATTCTCTTGAAACTGACTTCGCAAGACTTATCTAGCTATCAAGAAGCTTCCTATCATCTAGCAAGCTCATATTTAGAAGAAAATATTCTAGATTTGTGGAGAGAATTTTTTAGCAATGAGTCATCAATTTCTTTTCAAGAATAAAAAGGAGATGGAATCGTGACAGAATTAATAAGTATCATTGTACCTATTTATAACGTTGAGGAATATCTTAAAGAGTGTCTAGATAGTATCCAGAAACAGACCTACCAAAATTATGATTGTATCATGATTAACGATGGATCAACAGATAGTTCTAGAGAAATAGCAGAAACCTATTTAGTAGATAGCCGTTTTCGACTAATTAATCAAGATAATCAAGGCTTGAGTGCTGCAAGAAATACAGGTCTTAGGAACCTTAAGGAAGAGTCTTCTTTTGTGGCTTTTGTTGATAGTGATGATTATCTTAACCCCTTATTTTTAGAAAAATTGGCAGAACAGATCTCAGAAGATGTTGATATTATAGAAGGGACAATTCAAAGCTTTAAAGAAGGTATCTACTATAATCTTCTTCAAATTCATCAAGATAAGTTGGTTTTGACTACTGTAGAAGAAAAGTTAGAACAGCTTTGGTCCCAGGGGTTGAGGGGCAGTGTATTTCCTAAATTGTATAGAAAAAGTTTGTTAAACGACAACTTTTTTCCTCAAGGATTCATCTTTGAAGATTTAGCAGTTATTCCAGAGCTAGTCACTCTTTCAAGAAAATGGGTTAAGATACAGGATGTTCTTTATTACTATAGAATCCGTGACAATTCAATTACAACGAAATCATTCTCTGAGAAAAATTTAGATATTTTTAAAATTCTTGAGAAATTTGATTTATTCTTTGTAGATGCAGATCTCAATGTAAAGCTTTGGGCTGAAAGATTAAAATATGCACAATTAAATCATCAATATCAAACAACAGTATTAGAAGATAATCCTTATGCTTCGAAATACCAAGAAAAACTTGAAAAGTTGATGCTTAAAATAAAAAAATATGAGAAGAGAGAAGTGACAGGAGAGTTGATTAGTATCATTATTTCTGTCTCTGATACCGAGTCTTATTTACGTCAGTGTTTAGATAGTCTTCTTAATCAAACTTATATTAGTTTTGAGGTTATTTTGTTAAATAATGGCTCGAAAGATTCTTCGGTTGCTATCTGTCAAGAATATGCTGAGAAGGATAGCCGCTTTAAGTATTTTGAAAAAGAACAGGATAGTATCTCCTCTTCTTATAATTTAGGAATTGAAGCTTCAAGTGGAAGTTACATTACCTTTATAAAATCAGATGATTGGGTAGATTCAGATTATCTACAACTACTTTATGCTACTATGATTGAGGAGAAAGCAGACATAGTAGTTTCAACTTATAAAACTTTTAATGTGGATACAGGTTTATTGGAGTATCATGCTTATCAGAAAGACTGTACAGAATCTATTTTCAATAAAAAGGACTTGCTTCTTGCGCTACCGAGGTTAGATAGGGATTCTTCCTTTAGCTATGTTTTTGGGAAATTAGTATCTCGTATCGCTTTAGGAAAGATTCGATTTAACGAAAGTACCCAGTTGGGAGAGGATATGGAGTTCTGGTATAAGCTTTATCTTGTTTCTGAAAAGGTGGTCTATCTAAATAGAGATACTTATACTCTCAGAAAATATAGTGATGTTCAGAACTATCTAAGTACAGAATTCGTTTGTAGTGATATTCAACAACGTCTACAATTTATATCAATTCTTGCAGCGAAAAATATAGACGTAAAAGACTATATTGAAAATCTCATCTTACTTTTAAACTATAGAATTGGTTTTTTAGAAGGCAATTCATCTACATCGAAAGATATGAGATGGTTAAAAGAAACTTTATTTCTACTAGGAGAAGAATAGTTAATGACACAAGATTTGATTAGTGTAATTGTACCTATTTATAACGTTGAAAAATATTTAAGAACATGTTTGAATAGTTTGCTTGAACAAACTTATGAAAATTTTGAAGTATTAATGATTAATGATGGTTCTACGGATGGTTCTGCGGCTATTTGTCAGGAGTATGCGGAGAGAGATAGTCGGTTTGTATATTTCGAAAAGGAAAACGGTGGGTTAGCTTCTGCTAGAAATTTTGGACTAGATTACTCCAAAGGAATGTATATTTCTTTTATAGACTCTGACGACTGGGTTGTCGAAACCTATCTCTTGGATTTATATAATGCTATTGTGAAATCAAAATCGGATATTTCTATATCTCATCACATCGGCTACAAAGATGATACAGGCAATTATTATATATATATATATATGAGTATTTTGAAAAAGAGTATGACTCTAGCCAATTTATATCAGAATTACCTACTTTGGAACTACAAAGTATCGTATATCATACTAGTTGGGGTAAATTATTCAGAAAAAATTTATTTGATAATGTCAGGTTTGCAGAAGGTAAACTAATAGAAGATACTAGGATATGTTTTAAACTATTTTTGGAAGCCACTAAGATTATTTATATAAATAAAGGATTGTATGTTTACCGTGAGAGAGAGAACTCTATAATTAAAACGATATCGGAAAAACAACTAGAAGATGCACTAGATGCCTTAGTGGAGAGAATTTGCATACTTACTATTAGAGGATTGTATTCAGATTCCTTTAAAGAAAATTTGTTATGGTATTTAAAAAATAAAAAAATGCAAGCCTTAGAATCTGGGTTGGAAAATTCAGAAGTTTATAGACGATATCAAGAAATGATATATTTAATTGAATCATAGACTCAGAGTTAATTTTTCAGGTATCAATTTGTTAAATTGAATTAGTAAGTTTACGAGTCCGCCAAAAATTTTAACAGCTCTTTATTATAGAAATACTGTGAAATAAAAAGTAAAATAGAGATATGAATTATGAATCTAGTCAAGCTCTATCTGATAACTATTTTAAACGTCTAGTTGGAATGAAAAGAAGCACTTTTGAAGAAATGGTGAAGATTATAAGAAAAGCTTACCAAACGAAATACTCTAAGGGTTGTCGAAAATCAAAGATGACCTTAGAGGGTATATAATATAATTTATATTTGAGAGAGGATAATAAATGATACCAGATTTGATTAGCGTAATTGTTCCGATTTATAATGTTGAGGACTATATACGACAATGTTTTGATAGTTTACTGAATCAAACCTATCAAAATTTTGAAGTTTTGATGATTAATGATGGCTCTCCAGATAATTCAGCTTCTATCTGTCAGGAGTATGCGGCTAGAGATTCTCGTTTTCGCTATTTTGAAAAGGAGAATGGTGGTATTTCAACAGCAGTAAATTTAGGAATTGAACATTCACAAGGAGAATATGTTACACTAATGGACCCAGATGATTGGGCAGATAACGACTATCTTGAAGTTCTGTACAATGCTATTGTTCAAGAAGGAGCAGATGTATCGATTTCAAGCTATAAACGTTTTAATATGAGTGATAATTGCTTTTATTTTCATGCCTTTACTAAAGAATATGATAAAAAAGTTTTTACTAACAAGGAGTTTTTAGAAAGTTTACCAAATTTGGTAGCTTCGGATTATTCGTTTTTTATTACATTTAGTAAATTAGTACGAAAAGAAATGATTGGTCTTATTCGTTTTAATGCTGACACTAAACTGGCTATGGACATGGAATTCTGGTATAAAGTATATCTTAAAGTGAATAAGGTGGTATTTGTGAATAGAGATACCTATACTTATAGAATACATAGTACATCAGCTGCCAATAATTTAACTGTTGAAAAACTTAAAAGTAGTATGCAACATCGTTTAGCTTTTATAGCTATCCTTGCTGCTCGAGGAATAAATATAGAGTCTTATGTTCAAGATTATATAGGACATTTATATGATGTAATGGCAGTTATTGAGAATCAAGGTTTAGAAGCAGATGAAACTTTAAGATGGATTCGGGAGATGATATATCTTTTGACTTTCAAGAATGAAGAATAGTGGCTAAAACTGTCACTATATAACTATTTGCTGGATTGCTAGCATAAGAGAAATGGATAAATAGGAGATGAGAAGTGCATCAGGAGCTTATTAGTATTATCATTCCAATTTTTAATACTGAAAAATATTTACATCAGTGTTTAGATAGCATATTGAGCCAATCTTATGGAAACTTTGAATGTTTATTAATAAATGATGGTTCAACAGATGCTTCTGCTAGCATTTGTAGAGAATATGTTGCTAAAGATGCTCGTTTTCGTTATTTTGAAAAGGAGAATGGTGGCGTTTCCTCGGCACGTAATTTAGGAATCGAACGTTCGGGGGGGGCGTACGTTACCTTTATTGATTCGGATGATTGGGTAGAGTTTGATTATCTAGAAGTTCTGTATTCTGCCATTATTCAAGATTCTGCTGATATATCTGTGTCTTCTTATAGGACGTATGAAATGTCTGGGAATCAGTGGCTTTTTCATGCTTATAAACGAGTGGAACACCAAAAAGTGTTCAGTAGGCAGGAATTGATGAACCAACTAGTGTTTTTAGATAGATTGGATGCTTCTTTTAGATTTGTGAGTTGTAAATTAGTACGTAAAAGTATCTTAGCTGGGATATGGTTTAATGAATCTACTCATTTAGGTGAGGATATGGAATTTTGGTTTAAATTATACCTAATTGCTGAAAAGGTAGTTTTTTCGAATAGAGATAGCTATGTTTATCGTAGAGATCTAACTGATTCAAAATATGCTACTTTGAAACATATTCAATCTGATGTGCAGCACCGCTTAAATTTTATTGCTTTTCTTAGAGCTAGAGGGATGGATACAGACATTTTTGTAAATCAACTTCTGAATAGGTTATATGACATGAAGACGGAATTGGAACTTGATCAATTTGAACATAGGGAAGTGATAGGGTACATTGAAGAGGTTCTATTGTTGCTAGAAGTGAATATAAATCCTTAAATCCTTAAATCCATAAGATTGTTAAGAAAATTGAGGAGCAGGGCTAAATGATAGAATTTTCATTTACCTAAGACGATATTTTATCATAAAATAGATACACTGCTGACTCAGTTTTTCATACAATAGAGGAGATAAAAGTATATTTTCTGAATGGAAGAAATGAGTTAATTCCTGAAAGATAATGTTTGAAAAATGAGAAATTAAAGTCTTTGTACTCGGTGGATAAGACCTAGGGGAGAGTAGAAAAATTAGTAGTTATGAGCAGATTTTTTCTGCTTTTTTTGATATAATTATTATATTTGGGAATTAATATTCAATGAAAATCAAAGAGTAAACTAGGAAGCTAGCCGCAGGTTGCTCAAAACACTGTTTTGAGGTTGTGGATAAGACTGACAAAGTCAGGAACACATATCTAGGGCAAGGCGAAGCTGACCTGGTTTGAAGAGATTTTCGAAGAGTATAAATAGAGTGATTTTAAAGGTTCTATTCCTTTATTCAACTATTGTTTGAGCTTGTATTTTTTAGTTAAGTTATTTAGTTTTAAAACAAGGCTTACAAAAATAAAAATGCATAAAATATAGGGTAGCTAAGTTGGTTGATAAAGGTTGTTTTTTGTTTTCATAGATATCTAGGCAAGTATCCCTACATACTAATGAGGGGTGAAGAGTAACATTGTAATCATGTGTAGAAAGGGTCAATTATGAAAAATATATTTTCATCCATCATTTTAAAAAAACTGAGTATTAGTTTTTTTCTATTATTTATATATGTATTGGGTAGTAGAATTAGTTTACCTTTTGTTGATTTGAATAGTAGAGATTTTCTAGGAGGAACGACCGCTTATTTAGCATTCTCAACCGCTCTTACAGGTGGGAATTTAAGAAGTCTCTCCCTTTTTTCTATTGGTCTTTCACCATGGATGTCTGCTATGATATTATGGACTATGCTCTCCCTTTTTAAGGGACTTACTGGAAGTGGGAAGGAATCACAAGATAGACGACAGATGTACTTAACTTTAGTGATTGCTCTTATTCAGTCAGCAGCTGTAGTTCTAAGTTTACCTATCCAATCATCCTATTCAACTGTTCTAGTTTATATCTTAAATATCAGCCTGTTATGTGCAGGTAGTTTTTTCTTGATATGGCTGTCAGATATTAATGCTAGTAATGGTGTTGGAGGAGCGATGTTAATTTTGCTTACCTCTATGATTATTAATATGCCCCAAGATATTATTACTTCTATTCAGATATTAACCCCTCCTGCCTGGGTTGTCATTTTAATGGTTTTATTTGCACTTGTTTCTACCTACGTCAATGTCATTTTATATCGTGCTCGTTACCGTGTGCCAGTAAATAAAATTGGCTTACACAGTCGTTTTAAACGTTATTCTTATTTTGAGATGGCCTTAACTCCCGCTGGAGGAATGCCTTATATGTATGTTATGACCTTTATGACTCTGCCAATTTATTTTTTGATGTTACTTAGAATGTTTGATTCTCATAATCCACTCTATGCAACATTGATAGGGGAATTTACAATGGGGAAACCTTTGTGGATTTATACTTATCTTTTGATGTTGTTTGCATTTAACCTTATATTTGCTTTTATTAGTATGAGTGGAGAGCAGATAGCTGACTCTATGAAAAAATCAGGTGAGTATATCTATGGGATTTATCCTGGGGAGGACACGAGCCGTTTTATTAATCGATTAATTTTTCGATTTGCCTTTATAGGAGCCGTGTATAGTATTATTATTGCAGGGCTTCCCATGCTTTTTGTTTTATATGATGAGCGTTTTTTACGCTTGACAATGATTCCAGGTCTTTTATTTATGCTACTTGGAATGATTTTTATGGTTAGAGAAGAACTGATAGCTCTGAGACTAAATGAGACTTATAAACCATTAATTTAGGAGGACAGTATGTATTATTTTATTCCATCTTGGTATGGTTCAGGGCGGCAGTGGCATGCGGATATTACACCGTGGTATCGTAGCTTCTTCAAACTAGAATTTGACGATACTTTCAATCAGATTCGTTTATTTCAGAGACAAGAAATTACCTCCCACCTGATGATATTAGCTTATCATCCTCATCTACGCTATTTTTTACATCGTCATGGTGTTTTAGAGGCATCTGTTTATTCTGTGTTTGATGACATGCAGGATTTGCAGGATCCACATGTACAAGTGTTGAATATGTGGGATATTGAATGGGATAAAGAGTGTGAATTTCTCTATAGTCCCTTTGCAATCACTGTTTACAAACAAGGTAAACGGTATGCTCAAGTGGAGCATGGAACGGAAGGTTTCATAAGTGATATTCAATATTTTCATGAAAATGGTCAGTTACTTGAACATTATATAATGGATGATCGTGGCTTTGTGTCGAGTGTGATTTATTTTAAAGATGGGGCTCCATCTTATCAAGACTATTTGAATTTGAAAGGAATTTGGCAATTTAGAGAGTATCTGCAAGAAGATGGCAGAGTTGAAGTAAATCCTATTTTTTCTTATCAATATAAAAATACCAGTTATAAAAACATAGGAGAATTGATTGCGGAATTCTTTGAAAAAAGACTCTTACAACAATATAAGGAAGATGATATTTATATCCTGCCTTCTCACGAGAAACATAATGAATTTGTCTTATCTCGTTTGTCGGAGAATAGTACTAAAATTTTGAGTCTTTTCATTGGCCGTAATCCTCAGGAAAGTTTAAGCGAATTGGGTGCTCTTTGTAAAAAAGTTGATTTAGTTCTAGTGGATAGAGAGGATAGTCTTCAACAGTTGCAGAGTCTCTATCCTGAAAAAATTGCTAAATTTCAACATCTGTCTCCTTTCGATACTCGTTTAAGACTTGGAAAAAGTCAAAGAAAGAAAGAATCGATTATTTATTTCCATCTTAATTTTGAAGAGGGACTGGATGAAGAAGGGATTTATGAAGTTCTATCATTTGTTGCTAAGACAGACGATACAGAATTAGTTTTTGGTACTTTTGCAGCAAACCAAGAACAAATGAGTCAAGTTGAAGAGTTGGTACAAGAAATTATTTCCGAACGTATCCATGTAGCTAATTTTGAAAAAGAATCAGATTATGGAGAAGCTGAGAATCCATTGGAAGAAAATGAGAATCAGAATTTACGTTATCAATTTATAAATATGTATGATGAGTCGGACTTGATTAAAAATTTAGAATATGTACGTTTGATTATTGATCTCAGCATTCAGCCTCATCTTTATACACAGATAGCTGCCATAAGTGCGGGGATTCCTCAAATCAATAGAGTTAAGACAGTTTATGTAGAGCATTTAAAGAATGGCTATCTTCTTTCGGAAGTATCAGAACTTCACAAGGCTATGTCTCATTATCTAGATACACTCAAGGAATGGAATCAATCGCTAATTTATACAATTGACAAAATTAAAGAGCATACAGGAAAACGTTTCTTAGAAAAATTGCATTATTGGATTGGAGAAGTAACAAATGGTGAGGGAACATAAAATTTTACAAATAGGAATTGATAACTGGAAACACCATTATGATATTCCTGAAAATATGGATTGGTACTACTTCTGTCCAGATTCTCCTCGTGCTATTCGCAAAATGATGGAGATAGACAAGATTTCAAGTTTTCATGCTGTTTTGATAGAAGATGGGCGTTATTTGAGTGATCTGTTGCCTTTTTCTAAAAACTTAGATCCTTATACAGTTTTTTATCCTCAAGATTTTCAATCAAATGATTCAGATATTTTAGATTTACTGAAAAAACGTTGTGCAAGAGCTATTGATTTCTCCGAACCAGAAAAATTACTAAAAGATTTATCGACTTCTCTATTTGGAGGAGGATATGGCGATAAAATGAAACCTTCTACAATACAAGTTCACCATTCGTTTCAAGGAAATGTATCTTATCAAGGGCATGAATATTTAGAATTAGAGGGAGATTTTGGTGAGGACTTTTCTCAGGTAGCATATTGGAGTTATAATATTGCTGTAACACGTAGTTTACCGATTGAATTATGGCTTGAATATGAAAAAAATTCAGGAGTTGAGTTTCGATTTCGTGTTAAAAAGATTTATGAAGGATCGATTGCTGATATTACAGAGGATCTTGTTTTTGAAGAGTCGGATTTAGCTTCTACTATTCTGATTGAGCAGACATATAATGCCTATTTGTCGCTCTCTATTGAAGCAAGAGGAAAGGGAAAACTAAAAATTGGAAATCTTCATCAACGTTGGAGTAGAAAACAATTCGGTAAATTCGTTTTAGGTGGAAATACTCTTCATGATAAAAAAAGAGATGAAATTAACTATTTCTTCCATCCAGGAGATTTTAAACCGCCTTTGGCTATTTATTTTGCAGGATATCGACCTGCGGAAGGTTTTGAAGGTTATTGGATGATGAAAAATCTGGGATGTCCTTTCCTTCTGTTTTCAGATCCTCGTATAGAAGGTGGTGCTTTCTATATAGGAAGTGAAGAGTTAGAAAGTAAGGTTAGAAAAACCATTCAGTATTACCTTGATTATTTAGGCTTAACTTCTAGTGATTTAATTTTATCGGGTCTCTCTATGGGAACCTTTCCAGCACTTTATTATGGATCTTTTTTTGAGCCATATGCTGTTGTTGTCGGAAAACCTTTGACGAATATTGGAACTGTTGCTAGACGCGGTCGCTTGGATGCTCCTTGGATATTTAATACAGGATTTGATGTATTGAGCCATCAAACAGGTGGTATGACTTCTGGGCATGCGAATGAATTGGATCAGTATTTTTGGAAATCTTTCAAAAAAGCAGATTTTTCAAACACAACCTTTGGTCTGTCCTATATGAAGGATGAAGATATGGATCCTCAGGCATACGAAGAGTTAGTAGAACATTTATGTAATACAGGAGCTAAGATATTATCCAGAGGTACTTCTGGTCGACATAATGATGATACTGGGGAAAATGTTGCCTGGTTTTTGCATTTCTATCATATGGTTTTAAAAACAGGATTTGGACGAGGTGAGGTATGATTATCAGACAGAGACCAGATATCAAATGGGGAGACAGACTAAATATGTATATTTACGGTACGAAGGTGACCTATCATTCTGACTCTCATGTGAGCATATATAATCCATTAGTTCCTTCAGGGACTAAAATTCAAGGTTGGGTTTCGCATACGAATTATCAGGCCGCTCGCAAACAACCAAGCCTTCCATTGTTGAAAAGAAAACAAGAATATCAATTAATAATGAAATTTGACTGCCAACCTAAAAAAGGGGTGTACACATCAATTACATTTTTTGACCGATATGGTGATGTCATTGAAGAAAAAATTGAAAAACATAAAAGTTTTACGTTTACTTACCCTGAGGATGCCCACACCTATCAAGTCCATCTCTTAAGTGCTGGCTTTGAATCTTTGGATTTTTATTCTTTTTCTATTGAGGAGATTAATCGTGATTAAAGAGGTTTATCAGAGCTTTCAACTTAGAAAAGTTAAAAAAATTCTAAAAAAAATCAATGCCCTAAAGCATAAGATGGAATCTTTGTCGGACCAAGAATTGTCTGCAAAAACAGTGGAGTTTCGCCGACGTCTGGCTAAAGGAGAAACTTTGGACGATCTCTTAGTAGAGGCTTTTGCAGTTGTTCGTGAGGCAGATCGTCGGATTTTGGGGATGTTTCCTTATGATGTTCAGGTAATGGGGGGGATTGTTATTCATGAGGGTAACGTCGCTGAAATGAGTACTGGAGAAGGAAAAACTTTGACAGCAACGATGCCTGTTTACCTTAATGCTTTAACAGGAAAAGGGACAATGGTGATTACCCCGAATGCATATCTTGCTAAGCGAGATGCCGAGGAGATGGGAGCAGTTTATCGTTTTCTAGGTTTAACAATAGGAGTTCCTTTTGTAGAGAGTGGTAAAGATTTCTCTGTTGAAGAAAAGAGGGAGATGTATAACTCTGATATTATATATACAACAAATGGTAACTTGGGTTTTGATTATTTAAATGATAATTTAGCATCGAATAAGGAAGGCAAATTTTTGCGTCCCTTTGATTATGCGATTATTGATGAGATAGATGATATTTTGTTAGATAGCGCCCAAACTCCTTTAATTATCGCTGGAGCTCCTAGAGTTCAGTCTAATCATTATGGTATTGTTAATACGCTTATGACTACGCTAGTAGAAGGTGAAGATTTTATTTACAAAGAGGAGAAGGGGGAAGTTTGGTTAACGAAACAGGGAGCCAAGGAAGCGGAAAGTTTCTTTGGGATTGACCATCTATATAATGAAAAAAATGCAGTCTTTGCTCGCCATATAGCATACGCAATGAGGGCTCATAAGCTCTATACAAAAGATAAAGATTATGTTATTAGGGGCAATGAGATGGTTCTTGTAGATAAAGGTTCTGGACGTTTATTAGAACAAACCAAACTACAGGGAGGACTTCATCAGGCAATCGAGGCCAAAGAGCATGTCAAACTTTCCCCAGAGACGCGTGCTATGGCTTCTATTACGTATCAGAGTCTATTTAAAATGTTCAATAAGCTTTCTGGTATGACAGGTACAGGTAAAGTTGCGGAAAAAGAATTTCGAGAGACTTATAATATGGCTGTTGTACGGATTCCTACTAACCGCCCTAAACAACGAATTGACTATCCAGACAATTTATACGTTACTTTACCTGAAAAAGTTTACGCTTCCTTGGAATACATCAAAGAATACCATGCAAAGGGGAATCCCTTATTGGTCTTTGTTGGCTCAGTAGAGATGTCTCACTTGTATTCATCGCTTTTGTTACGAGAAGGGATTGCTCATAATGTTCTGAATGCTCACAATGTGGCGCGTGAAGCACAAATTATCTCAGAGTCAGGTCAGATGGGAGCTGTGACAGTTGCTACTTCCATGGCAGGACGAGGTACGGATATCAAACTTGGTAAGGGAGTTGCAGAACTGGGCGGTTTAATTGTTATCGGAACGGAGCGGATGGAAAGCCAGCGTGTTGATCTTCAAATTCGTGGACGTTCTGGTCGTCAAGGAGATCCTGGCATGAGTAAATTCTTTGTATCTCTGGAAGATGATGTTATCAAGAAATTTGGTCCATCTTGGGTACATAAGAAGTATAAAGATTATCAAGTTCAAGATATGACACAACCAGAAGTTTTAAAAGGACGTAAGTATCGTAATCTTGTGGCTAAAGCACAATATTCTAGCGATAGTGCTGGACGTGCGGCACGTATTCATACCTTGGAATATGCTGAGAGTATGAATATTCAAAGAGAAATGATGTATAAAGAGAGAAATCGATTAATAGATGGTTCTCGTGATTTAGAGGATGTTGTGGGAGAAATTATTGATACTTATATTGAACAAGTAGCTTCTTCAAACTACGAGAGTCGAGAATTGTTGTTTCACTTTATCGTAACTAATATTAGTTTTTATGTTAAAGAGCTTCCAGAAGATATTGATGTAACAAATAAAACTGCAGTTCGTTCTTTCATTAAACAGATTATTGATAAAGAACTTTCTGAAAAAAGAGCCTTACTTGAACAGCATGATTTATATGAACAGTTTTTACGACTTTCCTTGCTTAAGGCTATTGACTATAATTGGGTAGAGCAAGTGGATTATCTTCAGCAATTATCTATGGCTATTAGCGGTCAGTCTGCTGCCCAGAAAAATCCTATTGTAGAGTACTATCAAGAAGCCTATGCAGGCTTTGAAACCATGAAGGAACAAATTCGTGTGGATATGGTGCGTAATCTCCTAATGGGCTTGGTTGAAGTCACTCCTAAGGGTGAGATTATTACTCATTTCCCATAACAAAGAGGAATATATGACAATTTACAATATAAATTTAGGAATTGGCTGGGCTAGCAGTGGTGTTGAATATGCCCAAGCCTATCGTGCTGGTATTTTTAGAAGTCTAAATCTGTCTTCTAAGTTTATCTTTACAGATATGATTTTAGCCGATAATATTCAGCATTTAACAGCCAATATTGGTTTTGATGACGATCAAGTTATTTGGCTATATAATCACTTTACAGATATTAAGATTGCGCCAACAAGTGTAACGGTAGATGATGTCTTGGCTTACTTTGGTGGTGTTGAAAGTCGTAGAGAAAAGAATGGCAAGGTTTTGCGTGTTTTCTTTTCTGATCAGGATAAGTTTGTGAGCTGTTACTTGGTTGACGAAAATAAAGACTTGGTTCAGTATGTAGAGTATGTTTTTAAAGGAAATTTGATTCGTAAGGATTACTTTTCTTACACTCGTTATTGTACCGAATACTTTGCTCCCAAGGACAATGTTGCAGTGCTATATCAAAGGACTTTTTACAATGAAGATGGGACTCCAGCCTATGATATCTTGATGGATCAAGGGAAAGAAGAAGTTTACCGTTTCAAGGATAAGATTTTCTATGGGAAGCAATCCTTTATGCGTGCTTTTATGAAATCCTTGAATTTGAACAAGTCTGATTTGGTTATTCTTGATAGGGAAACAGGCATTGGGCAGGTTGTTTTTGAGGAAGCGCAGGTAGCGCATCTAGCGGTAGTTGTTCATGCGGAGCATTATAGTGAAAATGCTACAAACGAGGATTACATCCTTTGGAACAACTACTATGACTATCAGTTTACCAATGCAGATAAGGTTGACTTCTTTATCGTATCAACTGATAAGCAGAGAGAAGTTCTGCAAGAGCAATTTGCTAAATACACCCAGCACCAACCAAAGGTTGTTACTATTCCTGTAGGAAGTATTGATTCCTTGACTGAGTCGAGTCAAGGACGTAAGTCCTTTTCATTGATTACGGCTTCGCGTCTTGCCAAAGAAAAACACATTGACTGGTTGGTCAAGGCAGTCATTGAGGCACATAAGGAAATACCTGAATTAACCTTTGATATTTATGGTAGCGGTGGAGAAGATTCTCTGCTTAGAGACATTATTGCAACTCATCAGGCTGAGGATTATATCCAACTCAAGGGGCATGCAGAACTTTCGCAGATTTATAGCCAGTATGAGGTCTACTTGACTGCTTCTACTAGCGAAGGATTTGGTTTGACCTTGATGGAAGCTATTGGTTCTGGTCTCCCCCTAATTGGTTTTGATGTGCCTTATGGTAATCAGACTTTTATTGAAGATGGGCAAAATGGTTATTTGATTCCAAGTTCATCTGACCATGTAGAAGACCAGATCAAGCAAGCTTTTGCAGCTAAGATTTGTCAATTGTATCAAGAAAATCGTTTGGAAGCTATGCGTACCCACTCTTACCAGATTGCAGAAGGCTTCTTAACCAAAGAAATTTTAGAAAAGTGGAAGAAAACAGTAGAGGAGGTGCTCCATGATAGAACTTTATGATCGTTATAGTCAGGAAAGTCGAGATTTACATGAAAGTTTAGTAGCTACTGGTTTTTCTCAATTTGGAGTGGTCATCGATGCAGATGGTTTTTTACCTGATGGTCTGGTGTCCCCATTTACCTATTATCTAGGCTATGAAAAGGGAAAACCTCTCTATTTTAACCAAGTTCCTGTTCCAGATTTTTGGGAAATTTTAGGAGATAATCAGTCTGCTCGTATTGAAGATGTGACGCAGGAGAGGGCTGTTATTCATTATGCAGATGGTTTGCAAGCTCGCCTAGTCAAGCAGGTGGACTGGAAAGATTTAGAAGGTAGAGTACGTCAGGTTGACCATTACAATCGCTTTGGTGCTTGCTTTGCCACAACAACCTATAGCGCAGATAGTGAGCCGATTATGACGATTTACCAAGATGTCAATGGTCTGGAAGTCTTGCTAGAAAACCATGTGACGGGTGATATCTTATTGACTTTACCTGGTCAATCTATGCGTTGCTTTGCAAATAAGGTTGAATTTATCATCTTCTTTTTGCAAGATTTAGGATTCGATAGCCATCAGCTTATCTTTAATACCTTAGCGACTCCTTTCTTGGTTTCCTTCCATCATCCAGATAAGTCTGGCTCAGATGTCTTGGTATGGCAGGAGCCTCTCTATGATGCTATTCCAGGTAATATGCAGTTAATTTTGGAAAGTCATGATGTACGTACTAAGAAAATCATCATTCCAAACAAGGCGACTTATGAACGTGCTTTAGAGTTGACTGATGAGAAATACCATGCTCAGTTTGTACATTTAGGTTACCATTATCAGTTTAAACGTGATAATTTCCTTCGACGAGATGCCTTAATCTTGACAAATTCCGATCAGATTGAGCAAGTAGAAGCAATCATAGAAGCCTTGCCCGATGTCACTTTCCGAATTGCAGCGGTGACAGAAATGTCTTCTAAGTTACTAGATTTGCTTCGCTATCCTAATGTGGTGCTTTATCAGAATGCTAGTCTACAAAAAATTCAAGAACTGTATCAACTGTCAGATATTTACTTGGATATAAACCACCATAATGAATTATTGCAAGCAGTTCGTCAGGCCTTTGAGCATAATGTGTTGATTCTTGGTTTTAATCAGACAGTACATAATCGGTTCTATATTGCTCCAGACAATCTATTTGAAAGTAGTGATGTTCCTGCTTTGGTTGATGCGATTAAACTGGCTCTTTCGGATATTTCACAAATGAGTCAGGCACTTGGGAAGCAAGGCCAACAAGCAAACTATATTGATTTAGTTCGATATCAGGAAACCATGCAAGCTGTTTTAGGAGGCTAACATGTCAGATGAAGATTTATTTTATAAAGATGTTGAAGGTCGTATGGAAGAGTTGAAACAAAAACCAATCAAGAAAGGGAAAGCAACTCGAGGGGAAAAGATTAGTCAGACCTTTTCACTCTTATTAGCGTTAATGATTTTAATTGGTTTGATTTCTACTTTGATAGGAATTTTGAGGTAGGGCTATGATTGAAATTCTCATTATTTTAGCTATTCTTTTATCCCTTGCTTTGATTGTATTGGTGATCATACAACCTCGTCAAAATCAGTTGTTTTCAACGGATGCAACTAGTAATATTGGTAAGCCGAGCTACTGGCAGAGTAACACCTTGGTAAAGGTTCTCACCTTGTTGGTGAGTTTGGCTTTATTTGTCTTATTATTGACCTTTATGGTGATGACTTATAAATAGAAGGGAACTTCGAAGATTTTAGGAGATTCTCAAAGTAGTCAATGAGATAATAAGTGATCATGCAACAAGCTTGTTTTCCCTTTAAGAGTTACAAGCTTGTCGTTGTATTCCTGAAACTACCCTTTATTCTATGTGTTTAATAATGATTTCTATTCAAAAGTCTCCAGATTAGTGAACTCAAAAGTAGTTCCTAAACTGGAGATTTTATTTTTTGTACTCATTCTGTATAACTTCATAGCTCTACAAAATATTTTTATTGTCTTTGTAAAGATATGTTAGAGGATTCGTTTCATAATTATTATACTCAATGAAAATCAAAGAGCAAACTAGGAAACTAGCTGCAAGCTGCTCAAAGCACTGCTTTGAGGTTGCAGA
>CAKQBM010000012.1 GCA_934216185.1 uncultured Streptococcus sp.
TGGGCTGGAAAATTATTGAGACGATGAGCCAGACCTACATCTGTCAAAACCTGCCCAGGATTCAAGGCATCTGTCACGATTTCTGAAGCCAACTCCACATTTTCCTTAGCGGTTAGATTGGAAACTAGATTATAAAACTGAAAAACAAAACCGACATCATTGCGGCGGTAATTGGTTCGCTGGTAAGAACTATAGTCTGCAATATTAACACCATCAATCCAGATTTGCCCCTCGTCGTTGGTATCCATCCCTCCAAGGAGGTTAAGAACCGTTGACTTGCCTGCTCCAGACGCACCTAAAATGATGACCAATTCCCCCTTTTCAATCTCAAAATTCACATCACGATTGGCCATAATCTCCGTGTCTCCAACCTGATAACGCTTGTAACAGTGTCTCATCTCAATATAAGCCATATCATTTTCTCTTTCTTTCGTATTTACTATCATTATATCGCTTTTTCGAAGAGTTGGATACTAGAATAAAAAGAAAAACCTAGGTATTCCTAGGCTTTCTTTTTACAAATTATTTTCCAAGGTAGTATTCAGAAACTACGTTCAATTTTTCGTCGAATTCGAATACCAACGGTGGGAAGTTAGGGATTTCCACGTCCATGATTTCGTCATCTGACAAACCTTTGATGTGTTTTACAAGGGCACGGATTGAGTTACCGTGAGCTCCTACGAATACGTTTTTACCATCTTTAAGAGCTGGAGCGATTTTATCTTCCCAGAATGGAAGGGCACGTTCCAAAGTCACTTTCAAGTTTTCAGCATCTGGAATAACTGAATCGTCAAGTGAAGCGTAACGACGGTCAGTATGAGCTGAATGCGCATCATCACGATCCATGTTTGGAGGCAATACATCGTATGAACGACGCCAGATGTGAACTTGCTCATCACCAAATTGTTTAGCAGCTTCAGCTTTGTTTTTACCAGTTAAACCACCGTAGTGACGTTCGTTCAAGCGCCATGATTTTTCAACTGGAACCCACAATTGGTCAGAAGCTTCAAGAGCCAAGTTAGTTGTTTTGATAGCACGTTTCAATACTGAAGTGTAAGCTTGATCAAATTCGATACCAGCTTCTTTGATCAATTTACCAGCGTCAATCGCTTGTTGTGTACCTTTTTCAGACAAATCAACATCAGCCCAACCAGTGAAAAGGTTAGCTTTGTTCCATTCAGACTCACCGTGGCGAGCAAAAACCAATTTTACCATTAGATGGATTCTCCTTTAAATTTTCCGAGGTTTCCCCTCGTTTATCTATTCTATTTTACACAATTTTTCACAAAAAAGCTAGTCAAAACCCAAAAGGAAAGGACTGTTTGGCAATCACATTATTTTTGGTAGTTTCTATTCCATCTTCATTATTTAATTCTCTAAAAAACACCCCAATTTCTAACATTTGGGGTGTAATTTTACCAATTGTTCTCAGTTACTACAAACAATAATTTCTATCTTATTGTAGTTGAGCTGTCAAAGTTTTCAACTGTTTTTGCAAATTGTCTCTAAAATCTTTCAATTGTTGAGACAATTTTGATTTATCATCTTCCTTAATCTCAGTTGACCCTAGCAAATCATACAATTTTTTCTGCGCATCGAATAATTTTTGGGTTGACTCTTTTAGTTTAGTAAACGACTCATTGTTTTCCATAGCTGTGCCTTTGAAACTTTCCTCAGCTTTAGTAAAATAATCATCAAAAATCTTTTTATAAAGATCTATATAATCTGCATAAGTACGTATTGATTCAATCGCATCGTCTGTTACAACCGGTGTATCAAGAGTGATTGTTTCTTTTGAGGTATTAGATGTTGCTACTGTCTTCTCATCATTACTTGTTGAAGTAGTCTTTGAACTTTGTGCTCCACATGCAACGAGAAGAGAAATAGAGAATAGAGCTACTCCAAGACCGATAAACTGTTTTGTTCTTTTCATACTAAAACACCTTTTATTCTTCTGATTTGAATTTCTTCAATGTTGCAAGGAATAGAGATCCTCCAATAATAGCAAGAATGCCCCCAACCCATCCTAAGAGTGGAATGAGACTAACTCCTCCAGAAACAATCATTAGTACAGACGGAGCTGCACCT
This sequence comes from uncultured Streptococcus sp., assembly GCA_934216185.1. Classification (GTDB taxonomy): domain Bacteria; phylum Bacillota; class Bacilli; order Lactobacillales; family Streptococcaceae; genus Streptococcus. Next base: position 2,089 of record CAKQBM010000012.1, read on the forward strand.
ACACGATTATCTCCTTTATAGTAAACAATGGCAATGATACCTAGAACAAGATTTGCAATCTTCAAGGCATTCAAGAGTAAGGCAACACCTGAAACAGCCCCTGCAGTAGCTCCTCCATTAAGAGTTGTAGCAGCTGTATTTACCGCTGTTCCCAACAAGACAAAAGGACCAATAAGAAGTAAAATTCCTCCCACAAGACCGACGATACCACTAATCAAAGCAAGTGTTTTTGATTTCATAATAAAATCTCCTTTTTATTTTTTTCAAATAAGATTGTATCATATTTGCTAAAAAAAAAAAGTATTTTCTGGAATTATAAAATAAAAATTTGTATAATACGAAATAAAATATCATACTTTTCAGAAATCAAAAGCAACTATACAAATTTATTGTTGTAAAAATATTACACAATTTACCAATCTTATCCCTAATATCAAATTCGTATTTTATCTTACTGCTGTTAGCTTGCTAACTTTCTCTTTGATTTGTGTTAAGTATAGTGGATTGAAACTAAAACAGTACACTACAGTTGCTAAAACATTTCTAAAAATTAATTTGATTTCCCCAATCAATTTGTTCATATCTTATTTCAATCTACTACACAAATTTTCAAAATAAATAAAAACACATCATATCAGGTGTTCAAAAACGTGATACAATGCGTTTTATAGATTATAAAATTAGTTGTCTTTGCTTCTCAAATTGAGTTTTCCCTAGACTTCTCAACCTTACTTCTCTTCAAATCCTTCTGCGACTGCGTCCGCAAAGTTTTCTTCTACGATGCTTGCACAGTGGTCACAGATGACTGCGTGGTAGCTGCGTTCTGCTGTTGTTGGGTCAATGCGACGGCAACGGTCACATACTTGGCCTGCAGCGCGTTCAACTGTAAAGGCTACATCTTCGAAGCTAACGGCAGCTTCTGGAGCTGGTCCTTCTGCGATGGTCAAGTCTGACACGATCAAAAGTTGAGCCACATTGCTGTTCACTGCTTCGAGTAGAGTTTTCACCACTTCATTTGGGTAAACTGTCAAGTGTGCTTCGAGTGATTTACCGATAACTTTTGCATTACGCGCTTCTTCCAAGGCTTTTTGAGCTTGTCCACGGAAGTCCATGAAGGCTGCCCATGTATCCAAGACTTCTTCTTGATTAGCAAAAGTTTCTGCTTCTGGCAATTCTGACAATTGAACAAAGTCTTCAGTTTCAAACTCAAGATATGACCAGATTTCTTCCGCAGTGTGAGGAAGGATTGGTGTCAAGAGTTTCGTAATTTTCACAAGAATGTCATAGAAGACAGTCTGCATTTGACGGCGTTCCAATGATTTGGCACCTTCGATGTAAACAACATCTTTAGCAAAATCAAGGTAGAAGGCTGACAAGTCAACGTTGATGAAGTTCACCAAGGCCTTGTAGATTGTCAAGAATTCAAAGTTCGCATAGGCATCACGAATGGTCTTGACAAGCTGGTTAAAGCGAATCGTCATGTACTTATCAACTGAACGAAGCTCATCGTAAGCGACTGCGTCTTGAGCTGGGTTAAAGTCAGATGTATTGGCAATCAAGAAACGAAGGGTGTTACGAATCTTACGGTAAGTTTCAGAGACTTGGCTCAAGATATCCATAGAAATACGCACGTCGTTGCTTGAGTCAACACTTGTTACCCAGAGACGCAAGATTTCAGCACCAAATTGTTTTTCAACATCGCTTGGAGCAATAGTATTTCCAAGAGATTTAGACATCTTCTCACCTTTACCGTCAAGGGCAAAACCTTGTGACAAGATTTGTTTGTAAGGTGCTACGCCATGGTTGGCAACAGATGTAATAAGTGATGAGTTAAACCAACCACGGTATTGGTCAGAACCTTCTAGGTAAAGGTCTGCTGGGTAAGTCAACTCAGGACGGTTTACTACAACTCCATTCCATGATGAGCCTGAGTCAAACCAAACGTCCATGATGTCTGTTTCTTTCTTGAACTCGCCATTTGGTGAACCTGGGTGGCTAAATCCTTCTGGCAAGAGATCCTTAGCATCACGTTCCCACCAAATACTTGAACCATGTTCTTCAAAAAGTTGAGCCACATGTTCAATCGTTTCAGCTGTCATGATAGCTGTACCGTCTTCAGCATAGAAGATAGGAAGCGGAACACCCCAAGCACGTTGACGAGAGATAACCCAGTCGCCACGGTCACGAATCATATTGTAAAGACGGACTTTCCCCCATTCTGAGTGGAATTTCACTTTTTCAATTTCGTCCAAGATTTCTTGGCGGAATTTAGAAACTGAGGCAAACCATTGTGGCACTGCACGCCAGATGATTGGTTTCTTAGTACGCCAGTCAAATGGATATGAGTGAGAGATTTCTTCTTGGGCAAGAAGGAGGTTACCAAGTTTCTCGATAACAGTTGGAACTACCTTTTCATAGAATTGACCTTCAAACTCAGGACCAGCATTCTTCATCATGATACCACGTTCGTCAACAGTCACTGCGACTTCAAGACCATTAGCAATACCAACATTGTAGTCGTCCTCACCAAAACCAGGGGCTGTATGGACAATACCAGTACCAGAGTCAGTTGTAACGTGATCACCAAGGATAACCAATTCATCTACAGCTGTATCCCATGGGTGTTCTGTTACGATGTGGTTGAGTTCTTGACCACGGTAAGTTGCCAAAACTTGAACATCAACCCAGCCAAATTTCTCAGACAAGCTAGTCAATAATTCTGCAGCAACCACAAACTTACGAGTTTCACCAGCAGGTTGAACCAAAACGTAATCAATATCTGCTCCAACTGTCAAACCACGAGAAGCTGTGATGGTAAATGGAGTAGTTGTCCAGACAACGATGTAAGTATCTGTATCTAGAACACCTTTGCCATCTTTGACCTTATTGGCATAGTAAAGGGAAGTTGAAACCAAGTCATGGTATTCAATCTCCGCTTCAGCAAGGGCAGACTCAGATGACCAAGACCAGTAAACTGGCTTAGCACCACGGTAGATATAACCTTTGTTAGCCATCTCTCCAAATACACGGATTTGGGCTGCTTCATAGTCAGGAGTCAAAGTCACATATGGATTTTCCCAATCACCAGAAACACCCAAACGTTTGAAGTCTTCACGTTGTTTATCTACTTGAGAAAGAGCGTATTCACGGCAAAGTTTCAAGTACTCAACCAAGTCCATTTCTTTGCGTTTAACACCTTGTTTTGCCAAAACTTGCTCGATTGGCAGACCATGAGTATCCCAACCTGGGATAAATGGTGCGTAAAAACCTGACATAGACTTAGAACGAATGATGATATCTTTTGAAATCTTGTTCATAGCATGTCCAACGTGGATATTTCCGTTCGCGTATGGAGGGCCATCATGCAAGGTGAAATGAGGTTTTCCTTGGTTCAATTCTTGACGACGTTGGTAAAGTTTTGCATCTTCCCATTCCTTTTGCCAAAGAGGCTCTTTGGTAGGAAGTCCTGCACGCATTGGGAAAGCTGTTTTCCCAAGGTTAAGGGTATCTTTGAGTTTCATGGTATCTCCTTTATAAATAATAACAAATTAAAAACCACGACTTCCAAAAAGGACGAAAATCGTGGTACCACCTTTGTTCGGAAAAAGATCTAGTCTTTCTCCCTCTTTTCCCGTAACGTGGGGAACGTCAAATCTTACTAGCTTCAGACTTGAGTTTTTGAGAGGATAATCTTATCATTAGGGAATGCAGGACTCACACCATCTCCTGCTCGCTGGAAATATAAGGATAAGATATTGTTCTCAAATTATTTCTTATAAAATTGTAACAGATTCTTGCGGTGCCGCAAAACCTGGTTCTGAGTTTACAGCTTCAGTAGCTGGTGTTGGTCCTGAGTAGTGGCTTGGAGCTACTTCTGGTTCTTCATACATTGGACCAACTGGATGAGCTGGTTCTTCTTCAATTTGAGGACTCACTACAGGAGTTGGTGCTTCCACTTCCTGTTTAGCCTGAGCTTCAAATTCAGCCAATTCTTTATTGGCTGCCTCAATACGAGCCTGTAACTCTGTCATTTCTTCTGGAGAAAATTGACGTGTCATATCAATTGGTTCTTCTTCAATTGGAGCTGGAATCGGTTCCCCAAGCACTTCGCTAACCACTTCTTTAAAGGCTTCATCACTGGTTTGAAGATAAGTAGCTGTTGGACGAAGAATATCTTCCCAATCTGAAGATTCAACAATAGCCAACTGACTCTCAATTGTGGATTTGAGACGTTGGTGGAAGACACGACTCTTGTTCTTCAATTCTTCGGTTTCAACAGCAACTTTCTTAGCATTGTCTGTTGCTTGACGAAGAATCTCGTTTGCCTTATATTTAGCTTCTTCCAACAAGCGTTGGGCATCCTGCTCTGCTTGGTGAATGATATTGTTTGAACGTTCATGTGCCGCTTGTTTCACTCGCTCAGCCGTATCTTGGGCAATCAATACAGACTGGCTCAATGAATCTTTCATCTCATCAAAGTAAGACAAACGTTCTTCCAAGCTCTTAATATGTAATTCCTTGTCATGATTTGAGCGGACCAAATCTTCGTAATCACGAACTACAATATCTAAAAATTCATCGACTTCTTCTGGATCAAAACCTCTAAATCGAGTTCCAAAGGTCTTGTCCTTTATTTCTAATGATGTAATTGGCATTCTATTCCTCACTTACTTAATAATAACTGGACGGTTATTTTTTTCTTCTCTTTTTTTGTTTGTCCCTTATCTTGAAGTAATCTCAAGCGTCCAAATTTTCTCACACTAATCAAGTCTCCAACTTGAACAGTATAATCTGATTTGTCTACCACATGATAATTTACTTGGACAAGTTTCTTTTCAATCAACTGGTTTGCTTGATTCCTAGATAGTTTTAAAACATTTGATAAAAGAACATCTAATCGAAAACTAGACACACATAAATCCAGCTCTCGATACTGTTCTAGCTTATCTATTTTCTCGGTGAAAGGACGTTCCTCCAGCGAAACAGGTATACGGCCAATTTTCTTTAATCCATCTTGAAAGAGAAGAAGAAACTGCTGATTAATCATAATCTGCGCCCGTTCTTCATCTACTAAGATATCTCCAAAAAGTTTCCGTTCAATCCCTAATTGATTGATGACTGTACCTAAAATTTTGGCATGCGTTAAATGTTCAAATTTATTGGAATACACTATTTCCTGGAGAGATATTTCAAAATCTGAAAACTCTGGTTGGAAATAATCTGGGTATAATAAAACTCGAACATACTCACTCGAGACGAATTCCCCACTACTACTACAAGCAAGACCATAGGTTTTGGCCAAAATCTTTAATAGCTTCTCCTGATGAGGATTGATAAAAGGAGTTAAAAAAGGAGCATAGCTATCTTCTACCTTCTTTATCCATTCCATTCCCTTGTCAAGAAAGGGACGATCTTCTATGGAGAAATGCTGGTAAATCCCTTTATTCATCCTATCATCGCCAGAAAACGGACTAGGTTTTCTCCTAAAAATCGAATCAAAACAACCGCAACCCAAACAGATAAATCAAGACCTGCTATCTGTAAAGGCAGGCGTTGCAAAGGAGCAAGCACTGGTTTTACCAATGCTACAATCCAACGACCCAAACTTGATTCGTAGGCGCCTGGAAACCAAGACATGACAGCAAAGGCTACCAAAATCAGGGAGTAAATATCCACTGCATTATAAATCAGACGAATTAAAAAAATCATTATCGTACTCTATTTCGCTTCATATCAAAGCCAAACTCACCATTTTGTTCTTCATCTGGTAAACGAATATCTTCTACATTCACAATAACATTCACTGGTGTTAACAGATACATAGTAGATGCTACCTTTTTCAGATTTCCAGCTAAAACATGACAAGCTCCATCCAAATAGTCCAAACAACGACGGGCCTGTACCTCTGTCATATACTGAAAATCAATTAAAATACTTTCGTTTCCTGCCAATAAATCAACAATTTCTGTTGCATCTTCATATTTTCTAGGATAACGAACATCTATAATTACCTTATCAGTTGAACGCTGGCTCTGATTTGCCAATTCCTGTTGTCGTGCATGCAGTCTGGTGATATTGCTATCTTTTGCACCAGCAGACTGTGAAGGTTGATTCATTGGGAGAGCTGGTTCCTGTGAAGAATTTACTGGAGTAAACACGGGTTCATTTCCTTTTTCATAAGGAGCTGTTGAATCCTCATCCTCTGTAAAATAATCTAAAAATCTATCGAATCTATCTTTTAAAGACATGGTTCTCTCCTACTTAAAAAATGCTGTACCTATACGAACAAAGGTGGAACCGAATTGAATCGCTTCTTTATAATCACGACTCATTCCCATACTTAACTCGGTCATAGGCATATTTGGAATTTGTTTTTCTTGAATTTCTCTTTGTAAATCTTGGGTTGCCTTGAAAATTTCTTTCAACTGCTCACTGCTAGCCTCAAAAGGTGCCATCGTCATTAAACCAACATATTCAATCTTATCTAGTTTGCCTAACTCTGGCAAGATTTCCAGCAGTTCCTCTCTCGAAAAACCGTGTTTACTTTCTTCTTTAGAAATATTTACCTGAATGAAACACTTGATGACTCGGTCACTTCTTTTTTGAATTTCCTCTGCTAGCTTGACTGAATCCAAGGCATGGAAATAATCAACGTATTGAATAACATCTTTCACCTTACGTCTTTGTAAGGTACCAATCAAATGCCAAGTCACATCTCGATCTTTTAAAGCTTCATATTTCTCCAGAAACTTATCGACACGATTTTCACCGATATGATGAACACCTAGCGGAAGCAAGGCTTCCGCTGTCGGTACATCTACATACTTGGTAACTGCAATGACAGAGACTGAACCACTCTCTCGATGAGCATTCAGACTCGCCTCTGCGACTTCTCGAAAAACAAGTTCTGTATTTTTTTTTACATTCATTTACTTAACGATTTTTGAAAAATGGAGGTGTATCCAATTCATCTTCATCTTGTGATGTTGGGGCTTCAAAGCGTTCAACTGGAGAAACGACTGAATCTGTTGTACGAACAATCGATTCACGGCGAAGATCCCAATCACCAAAAGCAGATGCCTGAGTTGGTTCCAAACGACGTGGATTTTGTTTTGGCAATTCAGCTGTTTCTGCCATATCAAAATGACGATCAAAGCCATGTGAATGAGCTGGTTTCACTGTCTCACGGTAATTAGTAGTCGGTCTAGCTTGCGGAGCCACAACCTTTTCTACGCGGTCTTGACGAACACCCGTTGCGACAACTGTTACACGAATTTCATCACGCATACTTTCATCAATTGAAGTACCGAGCCAGATGTTCACTCCTTGACCTGCTGCTTGGTTAACGATTTCCGATGCTTCTTCTGCTTCAATCAAAGTCAAGTCAAGTCCACCAGTAACGTTGACGATAACATCCTCAGCACCATCAATCGTTGTTTCAAGAAGTGGAGAGTAAATTGCCTTACGCGCTGCTTCAACAACACGTTCTTCTCCACTACCGATACCAATACCCATAAGAGCATTCCCTTTGTTTGCCATTACCGTTTTCACATCGGCAAAGTCAAGGTTAATCAATCCTGGATTGGTAATCAAATCAGTAATCCCTTGAACACCTTGACGAAGAACATTATCCGCTTCGCTAAGTGCTTCAAGAAGCGGGGTTTTCTTATCAACAATTTCAAGCAAGTTGTTGTTTGAAATAATCAATAGAGTATCTACATGTTCGCGAAGTTGATTGATTCCTTCAACAGCAAATTGTCCACGTTTGCTTCCTTCAAAACCAAACGGACGTGTTACAACACCAACTGTAAGAGCACCTAAATCTTTGGCGATACGAGCAATAACCGGAGCTGCACCAGTACCTGATCCACCACCCATACCAGCAGTAATGAAGACCATATCCGCTCCACTGATAGCAGCTGTCAATGTTTCTTCGCTCTCTTCAGCAGCTTTTCGACCAACTTCAGGTTGACCTCCAGCACCCAAACCACGTGTCAATTTAGGGCCCAACTGAATTACAGTCTCAGCTTTTGTACTACTCAAAGCTTGTACATCTGTGTTTGCTGCGATAAATTCTACGCCTGTAACACCTTCGTCGACCATACGGTTGATGGCATTGCCACCGCCTCCACCGACACCAATTACCTTAATCACTGCACCTTGAGCAGCAGCTGTATCAAATGAAAATGTCATAATTTATTTTTCCTCTTTATTCGTCAAACATGCTTCCGATCAAGCCACGGAAACGATCTGCTAATTTCGGTTTATTTTGTGAAGCTTGTTGGAAATCCACCATTGGTTCTGTAGGAGCCACCGGCTCTACTTCTGGGGTAGGAGCTGGTTGAACAGGCGTTGATTGTACAAACTGAGCTGTTTTCTGAATCATTCCCCCAAAACTAATTGGTTGATGAGCCAGAGCAACTTCACCCTTGACTGCTCTTTGAGCCAAAAGATTGACTTCTGTCAATTGTCCAGCAAATTCTGATAAACTAATCACATGCGCAAAGGCTGGATTGCGAATACCAACTTGATTTGGAACATAAAGCTTGACACGAACGCCAAAGACTTCTTGAGCCAATTCTACCATACCCGGTAAAATAGCATTTCCACCGATCAAAACAATTCCACCAGGAAGATCCAATAAATGTCTTCTATCTAATTCTTGCTTAATTTGTTCAAGGATGTGCTTGATTCGTGCAGAAATAATTTCTGACAAGTAGGCTTCCGTCACTTCGACTGCTTCTACTTCTCCAATAACTTCTACTTGGAAGGTTTCTTTGCTTGCAAGAGGAGGGTAAGCCTCTCCATAGTTTAATTTCAAACCTTCAGCCAACTTCTGAGAAGTTTTCAAGACTTTAGAGATATCCTTAGTTACATAATCTCCGCCTTCTTGGAGAATATTGGTGAACTGAAGTTCTTGGTTACGGATTGTAGCGACAGTCGTTTGACCTGCCCCCATATCAATCACTGTAGCACCAAATTCACGTTCACCTTCGTTCAAAACTGATTGAACCATTGCTAGTGGTGAAATGATAATATTTTCAACCTGAACACCTGCACGCTCAACCGTCTTACGCAAATTGTGCAAGATAGTACGAGGACCTGTATAAAGCAGACCACGCATTTCAAGGCGAACCCCCATCATGCCACGTGGGTCACGAATCCCTTGGAAACCATCCACAATAAATTCTTCAGGAATAAAGGTAATGACTTCACGGTCAGGTGTCATACTTTTTGTCAAAGCTGATTTGACAACATTTTCAACATCTTGATCCGTAATTTCCTTGGTATCAGATGTTACTGGAATCATCCCTTGAGTTGGTTCTACCTGCAAAAGATTACCAGGCAAGCCGACATTCACTGATTTAATCGAAATGCCTGCCTTTTCTTCTGCTTGGGAAATAGCTGATTTGATAGCAGTTGCTGCTGCATCAATATCAACAATAATTCCATCCTTTACACCTTTACTTTTGGCATTACTCACGCCAATTACATTTAATTCACCATTTCTCTGCTCAGCTACAAGCACCTTGACAGAGCTTGTTCCAATATCTAGACCTGTAAAAAAGCCTTCTCTAGCCATTACATCGCATCCTCTCTATCTTCCAAGTTTCGCACTTCGTATTATTCCATAGCTAAACATAGGCATAGCTATTCACAGAATATTATAACACAAAAAATCTAATTGTGCTTAGTTTTTTCCTAAATTTACTTGCTATTTTTTCACTTTTGCTCATCAACTTTTTTATTTTCCAAACAAATTATAAAAAATCAGATTTATGAAAAAAGAAAGCTCATTTCTAAGCTTTCTTTGCAATCATTTTTTCTGCTTCTTGTTCTAAAAATAGTTCCAAGATTTTCTTTGTCAACGTAATCGCCGCTGACAAGGCCAGAGAAACGATTAAATAATTAGCTACTAAGCCATGGTCTCCAACCAATGGTGGTTTTGTCAGAAATCCGTAATCTCCACCTGTTACTAAATTAACCACAAAAATCAAGGCATTTAGTCCAAAGGTCATGAGAAAAATTCCCTTCACATCCAGCAATCGCGCATTATACTGTCTCAATAGATAAACTAGAGAGTTCCCCAAGAGTGCTAAATGCCCAAAGATAAAGGACAAAATCGCAATATGGGGGAAAGGATAGGCATCTGGCACTGGATAAACAAAGGCTGCTAATGTCCCAAATGTTCCTAGCAATGCAAAATACTGCCTATATTTGGACTGACCAGGAAGCAAGAGCACCACAAACATAGCCATACGGCAATGGTAAAAGGGTAAACTTTCTGACAGTGGCATATGATTGACCCAATACCAGCCATAAAGAAGGATTAACTGAACGGCCTGTAAAATCTGGAAAAATCGTTGGTAACCCTTCTTTTCACGATAGCGATAGGCTGTATAAAAGGTCAAGGCTAGGAGCGTAAATAGGCTAACATACCAAAAAAGATCAAACTTGGGTGGCTCTGTTGCTTGGGTCGTAAAGAAAATATCCCATAAATTCATCTAGTATTCCTCATGATTCAAAATTTTCCTGCATTTTATTATACCATGCTATTTGTCAAAAATGGATTTAGAAATACGATAATCATCTTCTTAATCAAGATATTGCTCCCTCTGACCTTGATAAACCTGCCAAAGAATCTCTATTTGCTCCTTGGTAATGCGTTTTTCAGATAAGGCTGGCAGTTGATCAATGGCAAAAAATTGAAGGTCTGCAATTTCTTGATTTTCTTGGAATTGTCCATCGAGAAACTTACATTCAAAAACAAACTTTGCATATTGCTTGCTCTGTAGTTGGAAACGATTGGTATCAAAAACAGCTAGTAGTCGTTCAACTTTGGCTTTAAAACCGGTTTCTTCTTCAATTTCCTTGAGAATATTTTCAGTTGGTGAATAACCGACCTCGCCAAAGCCACCTGGCAAAGCCCAATCATTCTCTCCTTGTCCCCTAACCAGACAAATTTTTCCATCCTCAACTATCCAAGCACGGACGTCCATTAAAGGAGTCGCATAAGCAGAAGTTGGCTTCAAGATTTCTGCCACTTCTTCGGAATCAAGGTCTGATGCCTGATTCAACATTTCAGATAAAAGGCCTCGCAAGTCTTCGTAGCGCTCACAGTCGAAAGGATCTTTTGTAAAGGTTAATCCAGTATCTGTAAGGGCAATCATTCTTTGAAGATACTTGGCAAAATCACTAGCATTCATTTTCTAAACTTTCTACCAGCTTAGCTAGATTCATGGAGTTAGAGCCCTTGAGCAAGATTTGATCATTAGCTCCTAGACTTTCCTTGACCTGCTTAACTAGGTCTTCAAATTGGTCTTGGTCTTCTGTTTTCTTGAAGTAGTAAACGTGGCCGATTGGGAACATTTGACTGGCCAGTTGAGCCAATTCAGCAATGTCTTCTCCGTAGAAAATCACGGTATCAAGCACATCTGGTGAGAGGCTCAAAATCATCTGGTTATGGAGTTGAACAGACTGGTCACCAAGTTCCTTCATATCCGCCAAGACAGCGATTTTTTTGCCACCTTCATTGGTTGGAATGGCAGAGAAAGTCTCTAAAATCAGCTTCATAGCAGTTGGATTGGCATTGTAAACATCTGACAGGATATCTGCTCCATTGGCTGCTTTCTTCCACTCGGTACGGTTACGCGTCAATTCAAGATGTTGGAAGGCCAAACGAATTTGCTCCTCTGAAACTCCTTCTTGTAGGGCAACATAGGATGCAATCATAGCATTGGTAGCATTATACTTACCAGTCACTGGCAAATCAAGGGCTTGTTCCAAGAAATTAGCCTTAAAGGTCAGACTATCCTTGCGCTCAACCAAGTCTGTGATTTCCAACTCTGCTCCTTGCCCAAAACTGACCACCTTTTTATCAGTTGGCAAGTAGTCCTCTACAATAGGATCAGCTGGCGCCAAGAGCAAGGAATTAGAAGCCATGCCATCTGCAATTTGCATTTTTCCTTTTGCAATCTCTGAACGGTCTTTGAAAAAGGCCAAATGAGCCTCTCCAACCAAGGTCACGATGGCTGTTTTTGGGTGAGCCAACTCAGACAAGAGATGGATATCTCCCAAGTGATCCTGCCCCATCTCCAAGACTAACTTTTCTGTTCCTTCAGGCATATGGAGAACTGTGTAGGGAAGGCCTATCTCGTTATTGTAGTTGCCTTGTGTTTTGTAGGTTTTGTAGGTTGTTGATAGCAAGTGCGCCAACATATCCTTGGTCGTTGTCTTGCCATTTGAACCCGTAACTGCAAAGACATCAACAGCCGTTTTTTCAAGATAGTAGGCAGCTAGTTGTTGAAAGGCAGTCAAAACATTATCTACTAGAATGTAGGGATGATTTACAACCTCTTTCTCAGACAGGGTTACTGCTGCACCATTTTCAAAGGCTCTTTCAATAAAGTCATGACCGTCACGCGCACCTTTGAGGGGCACAAATAAATCCCCTTCCGCAATCAAACGACTATCAAACTCAACTTTTTCTAACTGGGTGTCCTCAAAGAGGCTGATATCATTTTTAGCTCCTACAACTTGAGCCACTTCATGGATTGTTAATTTCATTTCTACTCCTTTAAAAAGGGTCGAAGCTCGAGAACTCTAGTCACCTTTCAGTGATGGTTCTGGCTCCTACCCTCTCTTTAATTTTTATAGCAAATGCGCTTCGCGCTTGTCAAAACTTTCCTTGGCAAGGTCAACCAAACGCTCAATTAGTTCTGGGTAGCTGATTCCCATATTGTCCCAAAGTAATGGGTACATAGACCACTGGGTGAAGCCTGGCATAGTATTGAGCTCGTTTAGGAAAATCTCTCCCTTGTCTGTATAGAAGAAATCGCAACGAGATAGACCAAGGCCACCAATGGCACGGAAGGCCGTCTCTGCATTTTGACGCATGACAGCTACCACATCATCACTGATTTTAGCTGGGATATCCATGGTAATCTTGTTATCAATATACTTGGCATCGTAGTCATAGAAGGCAACATCCTTGACAACTTCTCCTGGCAACGTGCTCTTGACATCGTAGTTCCCCAAGAGACCAACCTCGATTTCACGGGCATTCACTCCTTGTTCAACCAAGACACGGCTGTCATATTGGAAGGCAAGTTTCAAGGCTTGACGAAGTTCCTCTTGATTTTCAGACTTAGAAATACCGACACTTGACCCCATGTTTGATGGTTTTGTGAAGACTGGATAAGTCAATTTTTCTTCCACTTCAGCGATTTTAGCAGTCACATCATCGCCTTCAACTATGGCCACATAAGGAACTTGGGCAATCCCGACAGATTCTAAGACACGCTTGGTCGTAATTTTATCCATAGCAAGACTTGATGACAAGATGTTGCAGCCGACATAAGGCATTTTCAAAACTTCAAGGAATCCTTGAACAGAACCATCTTCTCCCATTGGACCATGAAGGACTGGAAAAACCACTGCGTCTTCTTCGTAGATGGCACTTGGTGCAACTTTCTTATCCAAATCAATCGTTTCATTGGTCATGAGACGATCCTCTTGACCTGGAGTCTGGATAAATTCTTGCGTTTTGATAAAGTCACCTGACTGGCTGATGAAGAAAGTCTTGACTGTGAAACGGTCGTAGTTGACCGCACGCATAACACTTTCCGCTGAAAGGACAGAGACTTCGCGTTCCGCACTACGTCCACCATATAAAAGAATAATCGTTTGTTTCATATTATTGGTTCCAATTCTAATAGAATACTCGTTCTTTAGTATATCATATTTGCTTCTTTTTTGAAACTTGAACCTGATACTGGTCTTCAATAAATCTAAAAAGAGACCGATAAAACAACTGTCGGTCTCCGTGATTTTTGTATAAATGAATTGAGTGTTGATTTGTCTAGACTTACAACTCTGTTCGATTTTCAATGGCTCGTAAGAGCGTCACTTCATCCGCATACTCAATGTCCGCTCCGACAGCGAGACCTCGTGCTAGACGCGTAACCTTGATACCAGCTGGCTTGAGCAAACGTGAAAGATACATGGATGTCGCTTCACCATCTGCTGTAGCATTTGTTGCTACGATTACCTCTGAAACTTCACTATCCATAAGACGAGTCATGAGGCTCTTGAGATTGATATCATCTGGACTAATACCATTCATGGGAGAAATGAGTCCATGCAAGACATGATAGAGTCCATGGTATTCTTGGATATTCTCCATGGCTGCCACATCACGACTATCCTCAAGAACTAAAATCGTTGTCTGGTCACGACTTGGATCGGTACAAATGGAGCAAGGATTGTCATCAGTCAAACGACCACAGATGGAACAATAGATCAGCTCTCTCTTAGCAGAAAGGAGATTTTTTGCAAATTCATTGACATCGTCATCAGACATCCCAATAGTATAAAAGGCTAGACGGGTTGCTGTCTTAATCCCAATACCAGGAAGTTTGGAATAACTGTCAATCAACTTAGCAATAGGTGTTGGATAAAGCATGGCTTCCTTTCTAGTTCATTGGATGGTGTTGGTTATATAAATTGATAATGTCGCGAGCAATTGCTGGCCCAACATTTTTGGTTAAATTGGTATTATGAGGAAAGACTACTGCAACTGCAATTTGAGGATTTTCTGTTGGAGCATAGGCCACGGCATTGGTATTATTAGCTTCTTGACCACCAGCTACATAGCTTTCACCTGTACCGGTCTTACCACTGATAGAAACAGTGGCGCCATCTGAAAACGCCCGTCCTGTCGTAAGGGGACTAGTTCCATGCGATACTTGGTAAAATCCTTGGTGCAAGATACTCATATCGGAGTCGGATATATTGACCTTATTCATCTCTGTCGGTTGCAGTTGCTGAATCAAGTCACCCAGTCCTCCCTTATCATTATTACCATAAATGCCTTCAACAATACGAGGAGCCACACGAACACCATCATTTGCAATAGTTGCTACATACTGAGCCAACTGCATGGGCGTATAGTTATCAAACTGCCCAAAGGCATTGGTGATGTAATTAGCAAAGCTATACTCTTTGGGAACAAATCCAGTAGATTCATATGGTAGGTCAATTCCGGTCGCAGCCCCCAAGCCATATTCGCCAAAGGTCGCACGAAGTTTTCCCATAGCTGTTTCCAAATTGCTGGTTCCAACAAACATATTTGGTTGATAGGTCTGGCCCATGATTCCAAGAGCGGTTTGAACCATGTAAGCATTGGATGAATACTCCAAGGCTTCCACAGCTGTAATAGGAAAAGATCCATATGCCAATTTATACCAAGAATAAATTGGAGCTGAACCTTGGAAAACAATAGGCTGATCTGTTAAGGTTTGGTTTCCTGATAAAACACCATTTTCCCAACCTGAGCTGATGGTAGCGGCCTTAACAACCGAACCTGGGATAAAGACATTGGTTACCGTTCCCAAGGAATCAGGAGTCAACTCTCCCGTTTTCAGGTCATGTTTGAGTCCTGACATAGACAAAACAGCACCTGTTTTGGGGTTAAGGGCGACTGCATACACACCCTCAGAATACTTGGCTCCACCATTTCCTAGCTCGGAATTGAAATAACTTTTCAGCAAAGCATCCACGCTATCTTGGAAGGCCAAATCAATGGTCAGTTTGATATTGTTTCCCTTACTACCTTCCTCAATTGTGTCCACGCTTTCCATATTGCCATATTTATCCAGATGGATTTCTTTTACCGAGCGTTTTCCTTGTAAGGTCTCTTCATATTGCTTTTCCAAATAGGAGGTTCCAACACGGTCATTTAGAGAATAGCCCTTTTTAAGATAGGCTTCTGCTTCTTCCGCTGGGAGACCGGCTTTTTCACTGGATACACTCCCTACTATAGAAGAAAGGGAAGTTTCCAAAATCTTTCGATCCCAAGAAGTAGAAATACTAATGCCAGGCATCTCCTTTGAAATAGAGGCAATAACAGCCACCTGAGAATCATTTAGAGGATCTGTCGCAATGGTTCCTGTCGCAAAGTTTCCAACAGCATTTAACTGACTAAAAAGATAGATTTCTTTCTTTTCATCCTCTGTATAGTTTAGTTGACTTGTTGGGACACTATCGACCGCATTGTTATACAGTTCTGATTCGGATAGGCGATTGCCATCTGAATCCAATCGTTTCTCACTTGGGAGAGCTTCCACTGTTTTTTTATAGATTTCAGGATCAGCCAAATAGTAATCAGCCAGCTGGCGTTCTGTCAAATTTGGCGAACTGATGCTCACATAAGTCAGTAACTTTTTAGCTATTTCTTTTAAGTCTGTAGCCGTCATTTTATTGCTACGCGTAAAGGAAACAACCTGTTTTAACGTATTTTCTACCAAAGGTTTTCCACTAGCATCATAGATTTCCCCACGGGCAGAACTGGTTGTGACCTTGGTCTGACTAGCTGAGGCTAGCTTTTTTTCGTAAAAATCCTTGTTCAAAATCTGCATATACAACAAACGACCAATAATGGTCATAAAGAGTAAAATGACGATTGAAAACAATAAATTAAGCCGAATCGGAATCGAATGGCTGTTAAATTTTCTCATACAAATCAGTCTCATTTCTAACTTAAAATCTTACTCTTAATTGTACCACAATTTGAGCAGAAAATTATGGAAAAGAAAGAAGCTTTTTTTCGTTTTTACAGTAAGATACGTTTTTATTTATCCATCCCTATATTATATGTTATAATGAATGTAAAAGTTCAATAATCTAGTCTTTTTCCAACACGACTCATTTAAAGGAGCCTTCCCTATGGACAAACCAGATATCGCAACTGTCATTGATTCACATTTTGAAGAAATGACAGACCTAGAGCAAGAAATCGCTCGCTATTTTTTACAAGCAGAAACCATTCAAGATGACCTTTCCTCCCAACAGGTCACTCAAAAATTACATATCTCTCAGGCTGCTCTGACCCGCTTTGCTAAAAAGTGTGGCTTTACAGGTTATCGAGAATTTATTTTCCAATACCAACATCAGGCAGAAAATCAAGCCAACCAAGTCTCCAAGCACAGTCCACTGACCAAACGAGTCCTCAGAAGCTATAGCAATATGAGGGAACAAACACAAGATTTGATTGACGAAGTCCAACTAGAACGAATTGCCCAATTAATCGAAGATGCTGAGCGTGTCTACTTCTTCGGAACAGGGAGTTCTGGCCTTGTTGCCCGTGAGATGAAATTACGCTTTATGCGTTTAGGAGTTGTCTGTGAAGCCATAACCGATCAAGATGGATTTGCTTGGACTACTAGTATCATGGATGACAATTGCTTGGTTCTTGGCTTTTCACTATCTGGATCAACTCAATCTATTTTGGATAGCTTGTTAGACGCTAAAGAAATGGGAGCAAAAACAGTCCTCTTTACCAGTGTACCAAACAAAGAAAATCAACTGTATACTGAAACTGTACTGGTTGCTAGCCACAATCAATCATCCTATATTCAGCGTATCTCCTCTCAACTTCCTATGCTCTTCTTTATCGATTTGATTTATGCCTACTTTTTGGAAATCAATCGCGAAAGCAAGGAAAAAATCTTTAATAGCTACTGGGAAAATAAGAAACTCAACGGCTATCGTAGACAAAAACGTGTCAGAAAATCCTAGTTTGGCTGAGCCAAACTAGGATTGTTTTGTTTTAAAATGATAATAAGCACCCAACATCCCTGCTGTATTCTGATGATGGGCAAATTCTAATCTCGTCTTATCAGCCAAACTTGGTACTAGAGCTTCTTTCAAAGCTTTTCGAATTTTAGGCTTGAGAATAGCTTCTTGTCCCATGATACCGCCACCTAGAATGACCACTTCTGGATTGGCCACATAGCAAATATTTGCCAGACCTTTTCCTAGATAGTCTACCATGCGGTCAATACCTTCCATGCAGAGTTTATTGCCTTCAGTGGCTTCCTTAAAGATACGTCGGCCATTCCACTGGTCAACTTCTTCTCCATGTGCTTCAGCTACATATTTCACTAAAGCTGTTGTAGAAGCCAAGTCTTGGAAAGCCCCATCCTGCATATGCATATACCCGACTTCGCAGGCCGAATTGCTAAATCCATGGAAAACCTTCCCATCCATAATCAAGCAACCACCGATACCTGTTCCAATAGTCAAGCAAAGGGTGACACTCGCTCCCTTGCCTGAACCAGATACTGCCTCAGCCAGACCTGCACAGTTAACATCATTTTCAATCTCACAAGGAATAGCAAAGCTAGTCTCGATTTCCTTCTTGAACTGGGTTCCTGCATAATTTGGAATCTGAGGCCCAGCATAGAAAATCTCACCCTTATCTGGATCCACCATTCCTGCAGAAGAAATAGCAACACCTGCTACTGGGCCTTTTTCTAAATAGCTGGCTACGATATCTTTGGTCTTTTGTAAGATATGAGGTCCACCCTTATGCGCCTCTGTTGGCATTTCATGTGATTCAAGAAGCTGGCCTTCTTGATCAACCAAGCCATACTTGATGTTGGTTCCACCAATATCAATTGCAACGTAGTGTGTCATAAATACCTCCTTATGGATTAGAGGAAGCGCTCCTTGGTTTCACGAATCAATTGAGCAGCTGCTTCTACAACTGGACGATCTTCTTCAGTCACTGGTGTCAATGGAGAACGAACTGATCCGATGTTAAGTCCTTCATTGATCTTCAAAACTTCTTTGATGACACCGTACATATTTCCATGTGCAGCAGTGAGTTTACCAATGATAGCGTTGATAGCATACTGCAATTCACGCGCTGTTTCCAAGTCTTTGTCAGCAATCAATTGGTTGAGTTTCAAGAAGAGTTCTGGCATAGCACCATATGTACCACCGATACCAGCCTTAGCACCCATGAGGCGTCCTCCTAGGAACTGCTCATCTGGACCATTAAAGACGATATGGTCTTCCCCACCAAGGCTCACAAAGGTTTGGATATCTTGAACTGGCATAGAAGAGTTCTTAACACCTATAACACGAGGATTTTTCAACATTTCTGTGTAAAGGCTTGGAGTCAAAGCAACCCCTGCCAATTGAGGAATGTTATAAATCACGTA